>NZ_DBHIXN010000002.1:0-90784 GCF_057270615.1 Leptotrichia sp. | reverse complement strand
GAAGGTGGAAGAACAGTAGCTTCAGGAGTAGTTGCAACTATTATTAAATAATTCTGATTTCTTTTTAGATTAATTTATTTGAGATAGGATTTTATAATCAAAAATAATTTAAATAGCACTCGACTAAATGAATTTTTGCTAAATTTATCGTAGTGCTATTGTTTTTAAAAAAATAAAGCACATGTTAGTAAAAAAAATAGATTTTATTTTTTAAAGAATAATATATAAAAAAATTTGGATTTCTTTAAAAATACTAAACAAGGTTAAAAGATAAATTCAAAACAATTGTAGGATTCAAATGCTTTAGTAATGGGAAATCATTAAATGAGATTAGTTTATTAAAAAATTTATAATTATTTAGAAATTTTAAAAAAAACTTTACAAATTCATATTATTATGGTAAAATTAGCTGTGAATTGTTAAGATATATATTTGTTAAAATTATTTTTAGGAGGAAAAAAACAATGAAAAAATTATTAGGAGTATTAGCATTAGTTTTAAGCGTATCTAGTTTAGCAATCGCTGATCAAGAACAAGATACATTAAAAGAAATTCATTTCTCTTCAGAATTAAGACAAACTTACACAGACAAAAAATCAAATACAGGAAATGGATTAGGAACTGCAGGATTTAGAGGAGAAAACAAAGAAAATACTAGATGGAGAAATGTCCTTGGTGGAGATTTACATTTAGTAGATGAAGGAAATTTAGGATTAAGATTTGAATTCCAAAATGATCAAGATAAATTGAAAAATGATTTTGATTATGAAAACAAAAAATTAGTAACAAATGGAACTTATGACAAATCTCAAACTTGGGAAAATGATATCGCATTATACAGAGATATTACATTAGGTTCTTGGACTTCTAAATGGGATTTAGGATGGAAATATAAAGCTACAAATGGTAACGGTAGATATGCAGGACATAGAGGAACATCAAATGAAATCTATTTAGGACCAACATTTGGAATCCATTTCTTAGGTCAAAATTTCAATGCAAAAACACAATTCGTATATTTTGATCAATCAGGAGAAAAAAGTGCAGATAATGCATGGTCTGGAAATGATTTCAAAAATGGAAAAACAAGTGGTGTAGGAGCTAACTTTGATTTAGCAACTAACGGTAAAGTTTTTGATAATGGAGCAGGAAATTTAAATTATTATGTTACATTAAACAATCATTTAAGAGATGCAAAAGGTAGATTAGTTGAAACTGGAAAAGATGCTAGATCTACTGTATATTTAGACTATGTAGTAGGAGCTACTTATAAAACACCTGAATTAGCAGGATTCTATGGATTAGTTAATACTGAAAATGAATGGGAAAAACAAACTGCTAGACACGGATTTTCAAATAACTTCTCAGTATGGACTGGATTAGGATATAGAAAAGGACTTGATTTGTCAGTAGGAACATTAACATTAAATCCTGAAGTTAAATATAAAGTTGTTCATAAAGAAACTGTTAAAGGATATGCTAACGATGGACGTTACACAAATTCTGATAAATACACAAGAGAATACAATGAATTAAGAGCAGGATTAAACGTTGGATTAGAAGTTAAATAGTTTCAAATTAAATAGATTAATATAGAAGGGATGAGATAATTTATTTCATCTCTTTTTTATAGAGGATCTTAATCTCTTGCTATAAAAAAGTAAATAAAATATCATTTTTATTTTCCAAATATGATTTAGTATTAAATAAGTTTAAGTAGATTTCTAGCAAATTGATAAAAAAAGAATTTCCTGAAATAATGGGAAATTGCGGGGAAAATACTTTTGGGGTAGAAGTTATTTAGTTGTGAATATTGAAGATGTACTATTTAGAAATAATTAAAAAATATATTCAAAATAAAAAGAAAGTGTGTAATTTTATAAAATATAATTTAGTATTCAAATATAGAATTTATTTAAATGAAGAACAAAAATTAATGATAAATAGAAGTTTTGAATGTATTAGTTTTGTTTATAGTATAGTTACTAATAAAAAGAGTAAAAAAATTTTAAAATAAGTTGACAAAATTAAAAAAATATATTATAATAATTGAGTAATTTAAAAATTAGCCCGAGTGGTGAAATTGGTAGACGCAACGGACTCAAAATCCGTCGATTTTATATCGTGCCGGTTCGACTCCGGCCTCGGGCACCAATAATATAATAATTAAATTTTTTCATAATAAATTACACTCTACACTTTAGGGTGTTTTTTATTTAATTCTAAAATTTTTACTTTATTTAATGGTAAAAATTTCTTGAAATTCTAAAATAAAAATGATACCATTATGATAAGAGAAAATAAACTTGAAAAATATAGATTTTGACTTGGATAGTATTGGAGAACTATTTGAGTGGAAAATATATCATATTTACAGCAATTCAAAAGCTATTCAGGAAAAATCAAAAAAAATTAAAAAAGAAAACAAAATTTGGAGGGAAAAAGTGGGAAAAAGAGCAACAATAATAACTTATGGTTGTCAGATGAATGTAAATGAAAGTGCAAAAATGAAGCAGATGTTGCAGACAATGGGATACAGCATGACTGAAGATATTGAAAATACAGATTTGGTATTTTTAAATACTTGTACAGTTAGAGAAGGTGCAGCCGTTAAAGTGTATGGAAAACTTGGAGATTTGAAGAGAATTAAAGAAGAAAAGGATGGGAAAATGATTATCGGAGTAACAGGGTGCTTAGCTCAGGAAGTGAGAGATGAGTTTATTAAAAAGACGCCTTATGTTGACTTGGTGCTTGGAAATCAAAATATTGGGAGAATTCCTGATCTTTTGGAAAGAATTGAGGCTGGGGAAGAAACTCATATTGTTATGGTAGAAGATGAGGATGAATTGCCGACTAGAGTGGATGCTGACTTTGGAGATGATATTGTGGCTTCCATTTCAATAACTTATGGATGTAATAATTACTGTACTTTCTGTATTGTGCCTTATGTACGTGGAATGGAACGTTCTGTGCCTCTTAATGAAGTCGTGAGGGATGTCGAGCAGTATACTAAGAAGGGATATAAGGAAATATTGTTTTTGGGTCAAAATGTAAATTCTTATGGAAGTGATTTTGCAAATGGAAAAGATAATTTTGCTGAACTTTTGGAGCAAAGTGCAAATGTGGAAGGAGATTTTTGGATAAAATATGTATCGCCACATCCAAAGGACTTTAGTGACGAAGTAATTGATACAATTGCAAGAAATCCTAAAATAGCAAGAATGTTGCATCTTCCATTGCAATCAGGTTCTACAAAAATTTTGAATGCAATGAACAGAGGATATACAAAAGAGGAATTTATAGCTCTTGCTAAAAAAATTAAAGAAAAAGTACCTGATATTGGACTTACAACAGATATTATTGTAGGATTTCCAGGTGAAACTGATGAAGATTTTCAAGATACGATGGATGTTGTAAATGAAGTTGGGTTTGAAAATGCGTTTATGTTTATGTATTCTAAAAGAACAGGAACTCCTGCGGCTACAATGGAAGGGCAAGTTGATGAAAAGATAAAAAATGAAAGATTGCAGCAGCTTATGAGATTACAAAATATGAAAGCAAAGGAAGAAAGTCAAAAGTATTTAGGAAAAATTGTAAAAGTTTTAGTTGAAGGGCCGAGTAGAAAAAATCCTGAAATGTTGACAGGTAGAAGTTCTACACATAAAATAGTTTTGTTTAAGAGTGATAGAAAAGATTTAAAGGGAAAATTTGTAAATACAAGAATTTATGATGCTAAAACATGGACATTATATGGAGAGATAGTGGAGGAATAAAATGGTAAAGAAAGAGATTGAAACTGAAAAAGGCTTGGAAGAACAGTCGGAAACGTCAAGACCACGTAGGGGACGTCCAAGAAAGACTGAAACAGAAAATTCAGAAGTATTGGAAGAAAAGAAACATAAAGATGATGAAAACTTAAATTCTGAAGAAGAAATGATAAAGGATATTTTGTCAGAAAGTGTAATTAAGTTAAAAAAAATGGCAAAAGAATATAAAATTGAAGGTTTTTCAGGAATGTCAAAACTTGAACTTATAAATGCTATTTTGATTAAAAAAGGTGAGGAGAGAGGAAAAACCTATGGATTTGGGAAACTGGATGTAATAGGTGATGGAAATTATGGATTTTTGAGAAATACTTCAATTGGACCTGATGTGTATGTATCAATTTCTCAAATAAAGAGATTTTTTTTGAGAAATGAAGATATTGTATTCGGAGAATTAAGAATTCCGATTGGAACAGAAAAAAATTATGGGATTTTGAAAGTTTTGCTTGTAAATGGGGACTTGCCTGAAAAATCATTGGAACGTCCATATTTTGATGATTTAGTGCCATCTTATCCAGATGAAAAATTAAATTTAGGTGGTGGAGAAATTTCATCAAGAATTATAGATCTTGTTTCGCCTATTGGGAAAGGGCAGCGGGGACTTATAGTTGCACCTCCAAAAGCCGGGAAAACTGTACTTCTTTCAACACTTGCAAATGATATTATAAAATATAATCCAGAAATTGATGTCTGGATACTGTTAATTGATGAACGGCCTGAGGAAGTTACGGATATTAAGGAAAATGTGAAGGATGCGGAAGTTTATTCGGCGACTTTTGATGAAGATCCAAGAGTTCATACGGAAGTTACGGAAAATGTGCTTCAGATGGCAAAAAGACAAGTGGAACGTGGAAAAGATATTTTAATTCTTATGGACAGCTTGACAAGGCTTGCACGTTCGTATAACATTACTATTCCATCAAGCGGAAAGTTAATTTCAGGTGGAATTGACCCAAATGCGCTTTATTATCCAAAGAGATTTTTAGGAGCTGCAAGAAATATAAAAAATGGTGGAAGTTTAACAATTATTGCAACGGCTCTTGTTGAAACTGGAAGCAGAATGGATGAAGTGATTTTTGAGGAATTTAAAGGTACAGGAAATATGGAAATTATTTTAAGCAGAACGCTTGAGCAGTTGAGAATATTTCCGGCAATTGATGTACTGAAAAGCGGCACAAGACGTGAGGAGCTTTTAATTCCAAGACAAAATTTGGAAAAAATATGGAAATTGCGAAGAGAATTAAATGAAATGTCTGAAGTTGAAGGAACAAGAAATTTAATTGAGCTTATAAAAAAATATAAAAATAATGATGAACTATTGGAAGATTTGTATAAATCAAAGAAAAAATAGATCTGAGACAGAAGGAGAGTAAAAAAATGTTTGGAAATGTAAAAAATGAAGCAGGATTACTATTTAGTAAAGAGAATTTTAAATTGGTAAAAAAAGTTTTGAAAAAGGATGAAAAAATTGCTAAGCATAATCATGAAAATGAAGAAATTATTTTTACAGTTTTAAAAGGTAAAATGGAAATATTTTTGAATGAAACTGAAAAGCATGTTTTAGTTCCAGGGGATATTTTGAATTTTGATGGAATAAATTTTATTAATGGTATTGCTCTGGAAGATTCTGAAGTTAGTGTTACATTGGTAAAAAAATAAAGATTAAAAAAGGGGCCAAAAAATCCCCTTTATTTTTTATTTATAAGTTATTTTATTTTTATTTTTGCTAAAAATTAAATTTAGTGTTGATATTAAAATATAAAGATATACTAAATATGGCATAGCTCCTATTTTATGGAATCCAGTAAAAATAATTGTAAAAATGAAAATTCCGAGAGTAAGTAAAATCATATTTCCTAATTCCTTTAACATTTCTTCTTTTACATCGTAACCAAATACCACAGGACGAAAAACTTTGTTTATAATTTTTACAAAAGGATTTAATATTAATAGGACATAAAACAATGTTTCATTTTTAATTCCAAGTACTGATAAAAGCCCGATTACAAGTCCTAACATTATTCCGTAGTATATTTTTCCTGGTGCAGATGATGGGCTTGTTGGCATATCTGTTGCCATAAAGATTCCTGTTAATAATAATCCTCCAGTTGAAACGTTGATATTGTTTTTTAAAAATATTGAAATTAGAAAAAATGTGGCAAATAAGCTTACTGGAATATGCCATGAAATTCGATTTTTTAACAACAGGTATAGTCCTCCTAAAATTAAAGCAAATGCAGAGTAAGCACCAACATATCCTGAAGGAGTTAATAGTAATCCGTCTAAGTAATTTGTAATTGAAGAATTATGAAGTCCTGCAAAAAATTTTATTTTAGATAATTGTAATAATTTTTGACTAAACCATATTGTTCCAGAAGACATTGTTGATGAAAAAAATACAGTCATAAATTCCCGACCGACTACTGCAGGATTAAAAATATTTTTCCCGATTCCGCCATAAATTAATTTTCCAAAAATAACTGCCATACAAGCTCCAAAAATAACTATAGGTAATGGAGTTAATGGAGCAAGTGTCATAGCCAGCAAGATACCTGTTATAACTGCTGACAAGTCATGAACAGAATTTTTATCATTTAAAAAATATTTTGAAAAAAGTTTTTCGGTAACCACAGCAGATAATACAGAAGTTGCAATTAAAAGAAGTACTTTTGTTCCATAAACCAAAGCTGAGGCAATAATAGCTGGAAATAATGCTATAATTACATCTTTCATAATATTTCTTATTTCAATTTCAGTTCTGATATATGGAGTAAATGAAAAAACTTGTGATTTTCTTTTTTTAAAAAATATTTCTATTATTTTTTTCCTTTTGATTTTTTCTTCACTTTCTGAAGTTTCTTTTTTAGAAAATATTTTTTTTATATCAATTTTTTCTTTTTTTGGTAATTCTTTTTCTTTTTTAGCTTCTATTTTTTTAATTTTTTTAGTTGTATTTAAATTATTTAGATTTTTTGTTTTACTGTCGGTTCTGTTTATTTCAGAGTTTTGAAAATGATTGTTTTGTAATTTTTCAATTTTTTTATTTTTTGGAAGATTATGAACTGTCGAATCTAAAAGTGTGTCATCATTATCTAAAAGACCGTTTTTGCTAATATTATTTTTTTTGTCTAATATTTCTTCCATTAAAGATTTTTCGTTATTTTTCATTATTTTTTACCTCCAATTCCGACAAAATTAATTTTCCATTTTTTATACTTTCTATCAAAGGAACTCTTGAAGGGCATACAAATTCACAAGCTCCACATTCGATACAGTTTTTAATGTTGGCTGTTTGCATTTTTTCGTATTTTCCATTTTTGTAATAATCTGCAAATTCAAAAGGCATTAAATTCATTGGGCAAGATTCTACGCAATATCCGCAAGAAATACAGTTTTTACGTTCTATTTCCTCTACATCTAAAAATAATATTCCAGAAGTTCCTTTTATTACTGATATTCTGGAATCAAAAATTTCTATTCCCATCATTGGTCCTCCAAAAATTACTTTATCTTCATTAGTAATTTTTAATTCTCTTACGATGTGATAAAGTGGAGTTCCAAATTTTAATTTGTAATTTCCGATATTTTTTGCTTTTTCTCCAGAAATCGTAACAATTCTTTCAATAAGAGGTTCTCCTTCAAAAAATGCATTATAGATAGCTTTAACTGTACTTACATTACTTACAATTATACCTTTTTCAAGTGGTAATTCTCCTTTTTTTACTTTTTTTCCTGTAATTGTGTTTATTAATTGTAATTCACTTCCTTGTGGATAAATTGTGGGAAGTAATTTTATTTTTATTTTAAATTCCTCTTCTGCTTGTGCTTTTTCAAATATTTCGACTAACTCACTATTTTCTTCTTCAATTCCAATTACAATTTCTTTTGGGTTTAATAATTTTTTTATAACTTTTAAACCGTTTAAGATTTCTTTTGTAAAATTTTTCATAACAGAATAGTCACAAGTTAAATATGGTTCACATTCAGCACCATTTATTATAAAAGTTTCAACTTTTTTAAATTTTATATCATATTTTATATGTGTAGGAAATTGTGCTCCTCCGAGTCCAACTATACCAGCTTCTTTGATTATTTTAAAAATTTCATCTTTTTTTATTAATTTCAAATCACGAAGTTCTCTTTTTATCAAATTTTCTTCCTTATTTTGAAAATCATTTGCAATAATAATTGTTTTTACTTTTTTTCCACTAACTGTAAGATGGTCAACAACATCAACAACATCTCCAGAAACTGGCGAATGAATATTAGCCGAAATATTTCCTGAAACTTCTCCTATTTTTTCATATTTTTTCACATAATCTCCAATTTCTACTATTGGAATTGATGGACTTCCTATATGCTGTGAAAGGGGGATGTAAAAAAGACTGGAATCTTTAATTTCTTTTATCTCGGTATTTTTTGTCATTGGTTTCATTGATTGACGTTTTTCATTTGTATTTTTTTTTACTTTCTTCTCATTTTCATTAATATTTTTGTTCAAAAGTATGTTTGCTATTCGTTTCAAACTTATTCTTCTAATCATTTTTATCTCCATTTTTTTATTAATTTTTTATTTTTTATTAAGGTGGTGATATTTTTGACAGGTAAAAAAATTCTGATTAGCTAAGATATAAAGCGATTTATTAATAATCAGAAAACAAGGGGTTTTTACCCCTCGTTTCTAAACTGGTTATTACAATTTTAATTAATTTGTTGTCATAAGTTCATCTATCAGATCTTTTACATGCACAAGTTTTTTTAATCTCCATCCATTAGCTCCTGAGAAAAATAATCCACTTTGAAGTCTGCCAAGATAAGCATCCCCTAAGCTATTTGCAATACAGTATCCTACTTTGTTTGCCCCTTTTCCGTGTTCACATGGGAATACGCAATTGCTTATACATTGAATTTTTTTTGTATTAGGTTCTAATGTTTTAATTAGGTTTGTCTTTACTGCACGTCCAGGATAACCGACTGGAGAACTTACGATTACAATGTCTTCCTTTTTTGCATTAAGTAATACTTGTTTTAGCACATCACTTGCATCACATTCATAAGTACCGATAAATCTTGTACCCATCTGAACGGCATCTGCCCCAAGTGCCATAATATTTTTAATATCGTTATTATCCCATATTCCACCTGCTGCAATAATAGGAAAATCTCCCCATTTGTCACGTTCTTCCTTTATTGGTGGCAAGATGGCTTCTAGCTGATGTTCAGGAGCAAATAGTTCTTCATATTTTGCACCTTGGTGACCTCCACTTTTTGGACCTTCTACGATTACAGCTCCTGGCATTTTTCCAGCAGCCTTCCATTTTTTACAGATTATTTTTAATGCTCTGGCTGATGAAACTATTGGAACGATTTCTACATCTGGATAATCTTTTACAAGTTTTGGAAGTTCTAGCGGAAGTCCTGCTCCAGTAACAATGATATTTGCTCCTGCTTCAAGAGCATCTTTTACAACTCTTCCATAATCATTTATTGCGTGAAGAATGTTACAAGCAAGAGGTCTGTCTCCGCAAATTTTTCTTGCATTTTTAAATATTTCAAAAAGAGCTTCACGATTATAGGCGTTTTCTGTTCCGAGAGGACGTCCATTTACAGCTTTTTTTACAAATTTCATATTTTGGTAGTATCCAGTACAAATTGCGCTTATTGTTCCAAGACATCCATTTTTTGCTACATTTCCAGCAAGCCTGTCCCAGCTTATTCCAACTCCCATTCCACCTTGGACAATTGGTTTTTCAATAAAATATTTTCCTATTTTGATTCCTTTTAGTTCAATTTTTTTATTTTCATTTGAATTTATAGAATTTTCTTTTTTTATTTCTGATATTTCATTCACTTTGATTTCCTCCAATTTTATAATTTTTTTAAATAATTTTTTTGTTAAATGGAGGAGCTCTGCAAATTTTTGTGTTTGAACTTATTGAAATATAGTTTAATAGAATATAAAAAAATAAATAAAGTTTTTGTAAAATTTCTAATATTTTTTTTATTCTTTCAATAATTTTACTTCTAATATCATTTTCAATAAAATTTTTATATCCATTAGCACAAAGCCGTTCAAAATTTTCAACAATTTTTTTTAAATCTACATTTTCCAAAAAAGATAAATCAATACCTGAATTGGAAATATATTTATCCAAAGCTTTCAAAAATTTATCACTTTTGCTGATAACAATATTTTTATTTTTTTTATATAATAAAGCAACGTTTTCAATATTTAAAAAATTTATTTTAGAAAAAGTACCAAAGTAATCTTTTTTTGTTATTTGATCAAAAAAATTTGATATGACCGACTGTACAACTTTTGACAGTTTTTTTAGCCGAAATTTTTCAAACATAAAACCTCCTTTATTATTTAAATTATTTTGATATTAAAAAAATTGTTTATACAACAGATGTTATTCTAATTATATAATGTTTTTGTAATTTTTACAATTAAATATTTTTATTTTGTAATTCAAAATATTTTCTGAATACAAACATAGAGCTAAAAATAACAATTTTTTCTAAAACAGTGATTTATATAGTGTCAAAAAACTTGCTGATATTCAGACAATTTTGCCAATACATAAAAAAAATTCCAAAGGTAAAAAATTTTTATCAATATTGCCAAAAAATTGCAATCTTATAAATTTTAGAGTATAATATATACTAAAGAATATTAAAATTATTGAACTTTTTTCATAATTTTATATAAAAATCAAATATTCTAAAACTAAGGATTTTGTTCCTTGTACAAATAAAAGTAATTAAGAAAAAATAAAGGAGGTTTTATGGTTGCAACAATACAAGTTAACAAACAAAGTATAAGACGGCTGCTAGAAAGTGGAAAAGAGCAGATGTTTTTAATACCAGAATATCAAAGACCATATTCCTGGACTGAAAATGAGACTAAGACATTATTTTACGATCTTTTGGAGTTTACAGAAAGTGAGTCGAAAAAAAATAGTGAAGTAGAAGGGACATATTTTTTAGGAAGTATCGTTTCTTATGAAAATGAAGATGGAGAACAGGAAATCATTGATGGACAGCAAAGGATTACTTCATTGTTCTTGCTTCTTCGTGCAATTTATACAAAATTGACTTCTTATAAGGAAAAAACTGTTGAGCAGGAAAACTTTATAAGACAGATTCAGCCTGCACTTTGGAAACAGGAAAAATTGACTGGAGAAGTTGATTATAAGAGCGTGCTGATTACATCACGAGTTATAGATAATGAAGGGAATAAGATTTTACAAAATATTTTGGAAACAGGAATTGCTGATCCAAAAGCAAATGATAATTATTCTAAAAATTATATATTGTTTCAAAAGTTATTTGACAAACTTTGTGAATTAAGCCCAACTTTAATGCTGGAATTTATTTACTACACATTAAATAAGGTAGTAGTTTTTCCAATAAAAACAGATTCTCAAGATGATGCCCTAAGCGTATTTTCTACTTTGAATGACAGAGGATTGCCATTATCTGAAGCGGATATATTTAAGGCAAAAATGTATAATAGAATAAAAAAAGAATATAAGAAAATGTTTATTAAGCAATGGAAAAATCTAAGTGAACGGGCAACCTATGCCAGAGAAAATGTAAAACAGCTATTTTATTACTATATGTTCTATTTAAGGGCAGTAGAAAAGGATATTGCAACAACTACACTTGGACTTAGACGTTTTTATTCAAAAAATGGATTTAAAAGACTTTATAAGTCAAATTTACTAAAACATCTGGATCAAATTCTGGATTTATGGGTTGTAATGAATAGGCATGAATCTATTGACGACAAATCTTGGACTGAAAATGTAAATATTATTAAAATTTTAGATACTTTGTCGGCATATCCAAATGAATCTTGGAAATATCCAGTTGTTGTATATTATTTGTCACATGGAGAAAAGGAAAATTTTGAAACATGTTTTTTAAAATTTTTAAGAAAGCTGTTTTTGGAATTAACTGCCAATTATCTGGTAACACCTAGTGTTTCTGCAGTAAAAGCTGATATTTTAAAATTAAATGTTGATATAGTTGATAATATTTCCCCAAAAGTCGCATTTAAGAATATTCCAATTACAATATTGCAAGAAAAAGTTAAGACTCCAAATAAAAATCTTGTGCGTATGATTTTAAAAATGGTTGTCTATAATAATCAAGATGAACTATTACCTGAAAAATGGGAAGTTGAATATATATTACCACAAAAATGGAGTGACCGGTTTACAGAAAGTGTCGAAAATAAAGAAGTTAAGAAGCATATAAATTATATAGGAAATAAGATTCCGTTTGAAAGAAGATTGTCAATTAAAGCTACAGAAAACTTCTTTGAAAAGAAAAAGATAAGTTATAAAAAATCTAAAATTAAATATGTTAGAGAATTGATTCCAGATGATAAGAATGACTGGACTTTTGAAGATATTGAAACAAGAAACAAAAAAGTAGCTGAAGAACTTGTTAAATTATTTATTACTTGGAATGGAGAATATGAATTTTAAAGGAGAAAAATTTGGAAAGTTTTATTTTTTTAGGAATTATTTTGCTAGTTGGAGCAATAACAAATAATAAGTCTATTGTTTGGGCAACAATTTTTGTATTAATTTTAAAATCTTTATTTAATATTACTGAATATTATAAAATAAAGGGAATTAATATTGAAGGATTTATGACTCAATTTAGGAAGGAAGGAATAAGCTGGGGAGTGCTAATAATTACAATTGCAATTTTGATTCCTATTGCAACTGGGGAAATTGGTTTTTCCCATCTGCTTTCTGCCTTTAAATCCCCAGTTGGATGGGTTGCGATTATAAGTGGAATTACAGTTTCCATTCTTTCTTCCAAAGGAGTCGGACTTCTTTCAGGGCAGCCTGAAATCACAGTTGCCCTTGTAATTGGGACAATAATGGGAGTTGTGTTTTTTAAAGGAATCGCAGCAGGGCCAGTTATTGCCAGCGGAATTACATTTTGTATTTTAAAGGTGATGGAATTATTTTTAAGGCATTGATTTTGTTTAAAGGCTATTTTTTATAAAAAAACAGCAAAAATTAAAAAAGTAAAGAAATAGTATTGACAAAAACTATAGAGTATGGTATTATAAATAAGCTAGTTTATTCTGGTAATACCAATATTTTATTGGGAGGGATAGAAACGATGAGAGTACAAGTTATTTTAGAATGCACTGAAACTAAGTTAAGACATTATGTTACAACTAAAAATAAAAAAACTCATCCTGAAAGATTAGAGATGAGAAAATATAATCCAGTGCTTAAAAGACATTCTCTTTACAGAGAAGTTAAATAATCTCATAAAAATAGATAGGTCAGTAGTTCAATTGGTAGAGCGTCGGTCTCCAAAACCGAAAGTTGCGGGTTCGATTCCTGCCTGGCCTGCCATTTTATTTTATGAGAATTTTTTTTAATGAAAAGATTGGTTATAATTTTGGAATTGAAAATTAAAATCAAGTTTGTTCGTTAAAGTGAGAGAATTTAGTTTTTTTTGTTAAAATTCTTGGATGATTCTAGGAGATAATTATGAGTAAATTTAATTTAAAAGATGCTATTGGAAATTTACGTGAAGAATATAAAAAAATATATTGGCCAAATAAAACTGAAATTTATCACGTTACTGTGATTATAATTTTAATGACAGCTTTTATAGCTATATATACACTTCTTTTTGATACAGCATTTAATTTTGTGTTGGCAAAAATAAGTGAGATTCTAAGAAACATTTTAGGAGGAGCGTAAATTGACTGAAGCAAGAGAAAAAGTTGAAGATGAAGTTGCATACGAAAAAAAATGGTATATAATTCACACTTATTCCGGTTATGAAAAAAAAGTGGCTGCTGATTTGGAAAAAAGAATAGAGTCACTTAATTTGACAGACAGAGTTTTTAGAATTTTGGTACCTGAAGAAGAGGTGCTGGAAGAAAAGCGTGGAAAAATGGTAAAAGTTCCAAGAAAACTTTTTCCAAGTTACGTAATGATAGAAATGCTTTCTGTTAAAGAAGAAAATGAGTTGGGATTAGGATACCGTGTTGATAGTGATGCTTGGTATGTGATAAGAAATACTAATGGAGTTACTGGATTTGTTGGAGTTGGGAGTGATCCGATACCATTATCTGATGAGGAAGCGTCTAATTTACTTTCTAAAATTGGAATTGATATTAATAGCGACGAAAAAACGCCAAGACTTGATATTAATTTTAAAGTTGGTGAAGTCGTTACTGTTAAAGGTGGTTCGTTTGATGGACAACAAGGAGAAATTTCAGAAATTGACTATGAACATGGTAAAATAAAAGTAATGCTTGAAGTATTAGGACGTTTAACTCCAGTAGAAGTAGAGCATACTGAAATAGAAAAAATAGATTATTAAAATTTGGAAACAAAAAAGTATTATTTTTAAAGAAAAGTATTATTAAAGAATAACAATTAGCAAAATTTTAATTTGAAAGAAAAAGTGGGAGATTTAGCAATTCAATTACCACAGAGGAGGAAAAATGGCTAAAGAAGTAATCGGAAAGATTAAATTACAATTAGAAGCGGGGAAAGCAAATCCAGCACCACCAGTAGGGCCTGCATTAGGACAACATGGTGTAAATATTGCAGAATTTTGTAAAGCATTTAATGCTCAAACACAAGATAAAATGGGATTTGTAATTCCAGTAGAAATTACTGTTTATGCAGACAGAAGTTTTACATTTGTTTTAAAAACACCGCCTGCATCAGATTTATTAAAAAAAGCAGCTAAAGTTAAAAAAGGTGCTGGAAATTCATTAAAAGAAGTTGCTGGTACTATAACTAAAGCTCAATTACAAGAAATTGCAGAAACTAAAATGCCAGATTTAAATGCTGGATCAGTTGAAGCAGCTATGAACATTATTGCAGGAACTGCAAGAAGTATGGGAATCAAAATTTCTGAATAATTTAAATATAAAAATATAGAGATAAATAATTAAATGATTATTAGAACAAGTGGAAGGTTATAAAACCAATGACCACAGAGGAGGAAATAATAAATGGCAAAAAGAGGAAAAAGATATAACGATATTTCTCAAAAAGTAGATAAAGTGAAAGTTTATACACCAGAAGAAGCATTAGAATTAGTTTTTGAAACTAAAAGTGCAAAATTTGTAGAAACAGTAGAATTGGCAATAAGATTGGGAGTAGATCCAAGACATGCTGATCAACAAATAAGAGGTACAGTTTCATTACCAAACGGAACAGGTAAAAAAGTAAGAATTTTGGCTATTACAAGTGGAGAAAACATTGATAAAGCATTAGCAGCAGGAGCAGATTTTGCTGGAGATGATGAATATATCAATAAAATCCAAGGTGGATGGTTAGATTTTGACTTAGTAATTGCTACACCTGATATGATGCCTAAATTAGGAAGATTAGGAAGAATTTTAGGAACTAAAGGACTTATGCCTAACCCTAAATCAGGAACAGTTACAACAAACATTGAACAAACAATTCAAGAATTTAAAAAAGGAAAAGTTGCATTTAAAATTGACAAATTAGGATCAATTCACTTACCAATTGGTAAAGTTGATTTTACAAAAGAAGCTATTGTAGAAAACTTCAAAGTAGCATTAGATCAAATTATCAAATTAAAACCAGCTTCTTCAAAAGGACAATATTTAAGAACAGTTGCAATCTCATTAACTATGGGACCTGGAATTAAAATTGATCCATTATTAGTTGGAGCATTTGTAGCTAAATAGTAAATAATCATATAATAAAATTGCCGAGTAGATTTTTTCTGTTCGGTAATTTATAATAGAGTTAGCAATAAATTTTTAAAATATACTTGCAATTTTTTAAAAGTTGTTGTATAATAATATATATTGGTTTATAATATAGTAAATCATATAAATATAACCAAAGACAGTAGGTAGAATAATATTCTTTAAACCCTACCGAGGTGAATATTATTACAAATAGATATTAAACTTAAAATAATAGATATTTTATATAGTATGATACCTCTGGGCTTATTGTTTTTGTTTCAGAGGTTTTTAATATAGGAGGTGAAATGAATTGCCAGCACAAGAAAAATTAGAAGCTGTAAAAAATTTAGTTGAAAAATTAAAGGATGCTAAAGCAGTAGTGTTTGTTGATTATAAAGGGATTAGTGTTAATGAAGATACTGAACTTCGTAAAAATGCTAGAGAAACTGGAGTTGAATATTTTGTTGCTAAAAACAGATTGTTCAAAATAGCATTGAAAGAAGCAGGATTTGATACAAATGTTGATGACTTGCTTGAAGGAACTACATCGTTTGCAGTAGGATACGAAGATGGAGTTGCACCTTCTAAATTGATTTTTAACTTTGCAAAAAAATTAACAGATAGATTATCAATTAAAGGTGGATTACTAGAATCTGAAAGAGTTGATGTGCCGACTGTTGAAGCATTGGCTAAGTTGCCGTCAAGAGACGAATTACTTGCTCAAGTTGCTTATGGATTGTTATCGCCAGTTAGAATGTTGGCTGTTGCATTAACAAATGTTGCAGAACAAAAAGAAACTGGAGCGGTAGCAGAATAATTATAAAAATATTAATAAACTAAAAAAATAAATTAAATTAAGAAAAATTAGGAGGAAATAAAATAATGGCATTTAATAAAGAACAATTTATAGAAGACTTAAAAGCTATGTCTGTATTAGAGTTAAAAGAAGTAGTTGAAGCTATTGAAGAAACATTTGGAGTATCAGCTCAACCAGTAGCAGTTGCAGGAGGAGCAGCAGCAGGAGGAGCAGCTGAAGAAAAAACTGAATTTGATGTAATCTTAGTATCTCCAGGAGGAGCTAAATTAGCAGTAATTAAAGAAGTAAGAGGAATTACTGGATTAGGACTTAAAGAAGCTAAAGAATTAGTTGAAGCTGGTGGAAAAGCAGTTAAAGAAGGAGTTTCTAAAGACGAAGCTGAAGAAATTAAAGGTAAATTAGAAGCTGCAGGAGCAACTGTAGAAGTTAAATAGTCAAAATTAAATCAATAGTGAAGACACTCTTAGACATATAGAGAGTGTCTTTTTCCACTATAAAACATTAAAATTGAATATATACTCGAACCTATTTAAAATTAAACTATTAAAAATTATATAAATTTAGAGTTTGAGTAAAATAATCATAGCTTTTGAATCTGATTATAAATTCAATTTTACTATGATATAGCAATTTTAATTTAAAACGTTAGTAAAAAATCAGGATAACTTTATAGCTGATATATTTCTTTTTACAATTTTTATTTTAATTTTTTAAATGAAATGGCTATAACTTATTCTTTTTTGTATTAATTTTTAAAAATAAAAATAAGTCAAAACAAATTCATAATTATAATACAGCAAAGCTGCTAATAAAAGGACATAGACATCAGATATGTTTGAAAATTTATATATTTAAAATTTTTAAAATTTGATAAAACATTTTAAATTGGAGAAAATTATTTTTTAATAAAATCAAAATAAATTAAATTTGAGTTATTGAACATATTTATCAAAAAATAGATCATTTTTAAATGATTAAATTAGAGAAAGTAGTTTTGGTATAGTAACTTTTAAGACTAAATATAGAAGTTTAAATGTTTAAAACAGGAGTATTTTTAGTCTATTTTTTAGTCTTTTACAATATAGCAATAAATATAAAATTTATAAAAATCAAAAAGTTATGTTATAGTAGGCTTAATTAAAAATCATATAGTTTAGAATTTTATAAAATAAATAGTAAAATCATATAATTTTTAAAAAGTTGATATTTAGTATGTCAATATGAAAGAGTTTACATGACATAAAACAACAAATCGAAATTATGAGAACATTTTTAGATGAAGTTTAAATTTAAAAGTTTATATAAAGCTTAATTTTTGATTTGAATTGAAGAAGAATGTGTTCTTTATAGGGAGGAATTTTTTAAATGAACAAACTTATTGAAAGATATAGTTTCGGAAAAATAGTAGATAGAGGAGAAATGCCGCACTTTTTAGAATTTCAAATAAATTCTTATGAAGATTTTTTACAAACAAAAGTGCCACCTCAAAAAAGAGAAAATAAAGGTTTTGAAGCGATCTTTAATGAAATTTTTCCAATTGAATCCAGCAATGGGTTGTTGAAATTAGAATACTTATGGTATGAAATTCACGATAATGATGAGCCTTTAAATGATGAATTGGAATGTAAAAAAAGAGGTAAAACGTATTCTGGTCAATTAAAAGTTAGATTGAAATTAACTAACAAAAGAACAGGAGAAATTCAGGAAACATTAGTTCATTTTGGAGATATACCGCTTATGACAGATAAAGCAACATTTATTATAAATGGTGCAGAAAGAGTTGTTATTTCCCAATTACACAGATCACCAGGAATTACTTTTAACAAGGAATTGAATATTCAAACAGGAAAAGATGTGTTTATCGGGAAAATTATCCCTTATAAAGGAACATGGCTTGAATTTGAAACTGACAAGAACGATATTTTAAATGTAAAAATTGATAGAAGAAAGAAAGTTTTATTACCTGTTTTTCTTAAAGCAGTTGACTTTTTCCATAGTAACGAGGAAATTATGAATGATTTTTTTGAATTGAAGGAAGTAGAGTTGTCAGACTTTTATTCAAAATATAAAGATACTGAACTGGAAGAAGTTTTACGTTTGAGATTGGAAGGAAGTTTTGTAAGAGAAGATATTTTGGATGAAGAAACTGGAGAGTTTGTGGCAGAAGCAGAAGAAATTATTGATATTCCAGTTATTCAAAGAATAGTAGATGCTAAGGTAGAAAAACTGAATATTTGGGAAGTAAAACCTGAGGACAGGATTATTGCAAATGCATTGGTTCACGATAGCACTAAAAATAGCGATGAAGCAGTTATTGAGGTATTTAGAAAATTGCGTCCAGGTGATTTGGTAACTGTTGATAGTGCTAGGTCTCTTGTTAAACAAATGTTCTTTAATCCACAAAGATATGATTTGGCGGATGTTGGAAGATACAAAATTAACAAAAGATTAAAACTAGATGTACCAGCAGATGTAATTGTACTGACAAAAGAAGATGTTTTGCAAACTATTGAATATGTAAAAAATCTTGTAAGTGGAGAAGGATTTACAGATGATATTGATAACTTATCAAATAGACGTGTAAGAGGTGTTGGAGAACTGCTTTCCATCCAAATAAAAGGTGGAATGCTTAAAATGTCTAAAATGGTTAGAGAAAAAATGACTATTCAAGATATTACAACATTGACTCCACAAAGTTTGTTAAATACAAAACCGCTAAATGCGTTAATTCTTGAATTTTTTGGAAGTGGACAATTATCACAATTTATGGATCAGTCAAATCCATTGTCAGAATTGACTCATAAGAGAAGAATTTCAGCATTAGGACCTGGAGGACTTTCGAGAGATAGAGCAGGATTTGAGGTTCGTGATGTCCATAACTCGCATTATGGAAGAATTTGTCCAATAGAAACGCCAGAAGGACCAAATATCGGACTTATTGCTTCACTTTCAACTTATGGAAAAGTTAATAAATATGGATTTATTGAAACTCCATTTGTAAAAATAAATGATGGAAAAGCTGATTTTAATGATATTAGATATTTGGCAGCTGATGAAGAAGAAGGACTGTTTATAGCACAAGCCGATACTCCTATTGACAAAGATGGAAACTTCTTGACAGATGAAGTTGTTTGTCGTTATGGAGATGAAATTGTGCATATTGACAAATCAAAAGTTGATATTTTGGATGTGTCACCAAAACAATTAGTATCTGTTTCAGCAGGATTAATACCATTTTTGGAACACGATGACGCCAATCGTGCGTTAATGGGATCAAATATGCAACGTCAAGCAGTACCTTTATTAAAAACAGAAGCACCTTATGTTGGAACTGGACTTGAAAGAAAAGTTGCTGTGGATTCAGGGGCAGTTATTACTTCAAAAGTAGCTGGAACTGTAACTTTTGTAGATGCAAGAAAAATTATTGTAACTGATGAAGATGGAAAAGAATATTCTCATAGATTATTAAACTTTGAAAAATCTAACCAGTCAATGTGTTTACATCAAAAACCAATTATTGACTTGGGAGACAAAGTTCAAAAAGGTGATATTATTGCAGATGGACCGTCTACTGCAGGTGGAGATTTAGCATTAGGTAAAAATATCTTATTAGCATTTATGCCTTGGGAAGGATATAATTTTGAAGATGGAATTCTTATTTCTGAAAGACTTAGAAAAGATGATGTATTTACATCAATTCATATTGAAGAATTTGACATTGAAGCAAGAACTACCAAACTAGGTGATGAAGAAATCACAAGAGAGATACCTAATGTTTCTGAAGAAGCTTTAAAAAATCTTGATGAAAATGGAATTATAAGAATCGGAGCTCACGTAACACCTGATGATATTCTAGTTGGAAAAGTAACTCCAAAAGGAGAAACTGAACCGCCAGCAGAAGAAAAGTTACTACGTGCAATCTTTGGAGAAAAGGCAAAAGATGTAAGAGATACTTCATTAAGACTTCCTCACGGAGTAAAAGGTACTGTTGTAGATGTGCTTGAGCTGTCTAAAGAAAACGGAGATGACTTGAAAGCTGGAGTAAATAAATTAATTAGAATTTATATTGCTGAAAAAAGAAAGATAATGGTTGGGGATAAAATGTCTGGACGTCATGGAAATAAAGGGGTAATTTCAAGAGTATTGCCAATTGAAGATATGCCGCATTTGGAAGACGGTACACCAATTGATGTCTGTCTTAACCCGCTTGGAGTGCCATCTCGTATGAATATTGGACAGGTACTGGAAGTTCACTTGGGACTTGCAATTGGAGATATTGATAAATATATCGCAACACCAGTATTTGATGGTGCAAGTGAAGACGATGTAAAAAATTACTTGGAAGAAGCTGGATACAGCAGAACTGGTAAAGTAAAACTAATAGACGGAAGAACTGGACAGCCATTTGACAACCCGGTAACAGTTGGACGTATGTATATGCTAAAACTTCACCACTTGGTAGAAGACAAAATGCATGCCAGAGCAATCGGACCATATTCACTTGTTACTCAACAGCCACTTGGAGGAAAAGCCCAATTTGGTGGACAAAGACTTGGAGAAATGGAAGTCTGGGCATTGGAAGCCTACGGTGCATCAAATATCCTGCAAGAAATGCTTACAGTTAAATCAGATGACATCAGCGGAAGAACAAAAACTTATGAAGCTATCGTAAAAGGCCAAGAAATGCCAGAAGCAGATGCACCAGAATCATTTAGAGTATTAATTAAGGAATTCCAGTCACTTGGACTAGATGTGGCTCTTTATGATAAAGATGGGGAACAAATTGAATTAGATAAAAATGTAGATGCTTAGTGGAAAATATTTTTGAGAACTAAAGTTTTAAATATAAATTTTAGTTCTCGTAATATTATATAAATTAAAACTAATTTTGGGAGAGAATATGAAAAAAATATTTTGTTTAGCGATTGTTTTAGCAGTTTTTGTGAATGTTAATACATTTTCTGCAACTAAAAAATCGAGTTCCAAAAGTAAAACTAGAATAACACAAAATAAAGTATTATCAGAACCAGAAGAAATTGCATTAAATTTTATTAATGAATATGCGGATTATGAAAATAGTGAAATGTATAGAAATCCTGAGATAATTTATAATAGTCCTTTATTTACAGATAGATTTAAAGAAATGTATAGAAATTCATTAATTGCAAACTTTTTTTGGAATTGTGATGAATATGGTTCAAATATTGAAGGGTGTACTGATAATAAAATAGATGGTGAACAAAAAGAATTTGCAGAAATATATGGTGGAAGTGTTTTAGCAGAACAAGGACAAGATATGCCAAAAAGATATTCATTATTAAGTTATAATGAAAAAACGGGAATTGTATACTTAAAAGGTGAAGGTTGGTCTCACCCGAATTATAGAGTATTAGTAAAAATGGTTCAAGAAAATGGAATGTGGAAAATTGACGGTGCAGGAGAAATTAATATACCGAAATACCTAATAGATGGAATGTATGATAATAATGGTTATTAAAAAAGATTTTCCCACTTTACTTTTCAAAAAAAGTGGAATAAAGAATAGAGGAGGCTCTTAACGAATGAGTATAAGAGATTTTGACAGTATTCAAATAAAATTGGCGTCACCAGAGAAAATATTGGAATGGTCTTATGGTGAGATTACGAAAGCCGAAACAATAAATTATAGAACATTAAAGCCTGAAATGGACGGATTATTCTGTGAGAGAATATTTGGGCCGTCTAAAGATTATGAGTGTGCCTGCGGGAAGTATAAGAGAATGCGTTATAAAGGCATGGTGTGTGAAAAATGTGGTGTTGAAGTAACAACTTCAAAGGTTAGACGTGAAAGAATGGGACATATTAAACTGGCTACACCGATTGCACATATTTGGTATTCTAAAGGTACGCCTAATAAAATGAGTCTTTTGTTGGGGATTAGTACAAAGGAATTAGAATCAGTTTTGTATTTTTCAAGATATATTGTGACTGATCCGGGAGAAACAGGACTTGAAAAAGGTCAAATTTTGACAGAGCGTGAATATAAACTTCACGAAAGCCAATTTAAAGGTGAATTTACGGCAAAAATGGGTGCTGAAGGAGTTTTAACTTTACTTGAGGAAATTGATTTGCATAAATTAGAAAGTAAACTTCAAAATGAGATGGATGTAGAACATTCAGCACAAAAAAGAAGAAAAGTTATAAAAAGATTAAAAGTAGTAAGAGATTTGATAGAAGCTGGAAATAGACCTGAATGGATGATTTTAACAGTATTGCCTGTAATTCCTGCGGATTTGAGACCAATGGTTCAATTAGATGGTGGAAGGTTTGCTACTTCTGACTTGAATGACTTATATAGAAGAGTAATTAACAGAAATATTAGACTAAAAAAATTGATGTCGATAAAAGCTCCTGAAATTGTAATAAAAAATGAAAAAAGAATGTTGCAGGAAGCTGTGGATGCATTAATTGACAATGGTAGACGTGGAAAACCAGTTGTTACTCAAAATAACAGAGAATTAAAATCTTTATCAGATATGTTAAAAGGAAAACAAGGACGTTTTAGACAAAATCTATTAGGAAAACGTGTGGATTATTCAGGAAGATCGGTTATTGTCGTTGGACCAAGCTTGAAAATGAATCAATGCGGATTGCCTAAAAAGATGGCACTTGAGCTTTATAAGCCATTTTTGATGCGAGAGCTTGTAAAAAGAGAGTTGGCATCAAATATTAAAGTTGCTAAAAAAATGGTGGAAGAAGAAGATGAAAATGTATGGGAATTAATTGAAGAAATTATTAAAAATCACCCTGTGCTTTTAAACCGTGCTCCGACATTACATAGACTTTCAATTCAGGCATTTCAGCCAATTTTGATAGAAGGTAAGGCAATAAGACTTCATCCGCTTGTATGTTCTGCATTTAATGCGGATTTTGATGGTGACCAAATGGCAGTCCATCTAGTATTGTCACAAGAAGCACAAATGGAAGCAAAATTATTAATGCTTGCGACAAATAATATTATAGCTCCATCAAATGGTGGACCAATAGCAGTTCCATCACAAGATATGGTAATGGGATGCTACTATATGACAAAAGAGAAAAAAGGTTCAAAAGGTGAAGGAAAGATATTTTCTAATAGAAATCAATTAGTGACTGCTTATCAAAGTGGAAAAGTATCAGTTCACGCTATGGTAAAAGTCAGAGTGGAAGGCAGTCTTCTTGAAACAACGCCAGGAAGACTAATGTTTAACTTAATCCTTCCAAAAGAAGTTAGAAATTATGAAATTACATTTGGTAAAAAAGAATTAAAAAATCTAATTGCTGAACTTTATAAAAGATATGGATTTGAAAAAACTTCAAAATTACTGGATGATATTAAAGAATTTGGGTACCATTATGGAACACTCGCTGGAATTACAGTTGGAATTGAAGATTTGAAAATTCCTGAAAGTAAAAAAGAAATACTTGAAAATGCTGAAAAAGGTGTGGCAGAAGTTGAACAGCAATATAAAAATGGAGAAATTATTAACGAAGAAAGATATAGAAAAACAGTAAGTATTTGGGCAGAAGCAACTGAAAAAGTAACAAAAGATATGATGGATAACCTTGATGAGTTTAATCCAGTTTATATGATGGCGAACTCTGGAGCCAGAGGGTCAATTGCACAAATGCGTCAACTTGGTGGAATGCGTGGACTTATGGCAGATACGCAAGGTAGAATCATTGAAATGCCGATTAAAGCCAACTTTAGGGAAGGGCTTAATATCTTGGAGTTCTTTATGTCATCGCATGGAGCGAGAAAAGGACTTGCCGATACTGCATTAAGAACAGCGGATTCGGGATATTTGACAAGAAGATTGGTTGATATTTCACATGAAGTTATTGTAAATCATGATGACTGCGGATGTGAACATGGAATTGTTGTGTCGGATCTGATGGATGCTGGGGAAGTTATTGAAAAATTAAGTGAAAGAATTTATGGAAGAAATCTGGCAACAGATTTGGTTCATAATGGAGAAGTTATCGCTAAAAGAGATACTTTGATAACTGATGAACTGATTAAGAAAATCGAAGAATTAGATATTCGTGAAGTAGAAATTAGAACACCTTTAACTTGTAAATTGGAAAAAGGTGTTTGTAGAAAATGTTACGGACTTGACTTGTCTAATCATAAGGAAATTTTAAAAGGGGAAGCAGTTGGAGTAATTGCGGCCCAATCAATTGGGGAACCTGGTACACAGCTTACAATGCGTACTTTCCATACTGGAGGAGTTGCTACAGCAGCTTCAGTTCAATCTGACTATAAGGCAGATGTTTCTGGAAAAGTTAAATTTAGAGGTATTTCTACGCTTGTAAATGAAGAAGGCAAGGAAATCGTTGTTTCACAAAATGGACGTTTAATAATAGGAAAACATAGATATGAAATTCAATCTGGTTCGGTTTTACATGTAAAAGATGGAGATACAGTTGAAAAAGGTCAAGTACTTGTAGAATTTGATCCTTATCAAACACCGATTATTACATCTGAAGAAGGTAAAGTGGAATTTAGAGATATTTATGTAAGAGAAAATATTGACATAAAATATGGAGTTACTGAAAAAGTAGCAATAAAACCTGTGGAAAGCAGTGATGTAAACCCTAGAATTATAATTTATACAAAAGATGAGAGAAGGGTAGAATACGCAGTACCTTATGGGGCATATTTGATGGTAAATGAAGGGGACATAGTTAAAAAAGGTCAAACTATTACAAAAATCTTGAAAACAGGAGAAGGAAATAAAGATATTACTGGAGGTCTTCCTCGTGTACAAGAATTGTTTGAAGCGAGAAATCCTAAAGGAAAAGCTATTTTGTCAGAATTTGCAGGACGTGTAGTATTTTCTGATAAAAAGAAAAAGGGTATGAGATTGATATTAATTGAAGATCCTGAAAATGGTGAATTAATTCAAGAGTATACAGTTCCTGTGGGAGAACATTTAGTTGTAACTAATGAGATGTTAATAGAAAAAGGTGCTAAAATTACAGATGGACCAGTTTCACCTCACGATATTTTAAAAATTAAAGGACTTGTAGAAGCTCAGCAATTTATTTTGGAATCAGTGCAACAAGTGTATCGTGAACAAGGAGTTGCAGTTAATGACAAACATATTGAAATAATAGTAAAACAAATGTTCCAAAAAATTAAGATTAAAGAAGCTGGAGATTCATTATTCCTTGAAGATGAACTAATTGATAAGAAAATTGTGGAACGTGAAAATGAAAAACTTATCGCAAATGGAAAACGTCCAGCAACTTATGAACCTGTAATACAAGGTATTACAAAAGCCGCAGTAAATACAGAAAGTTTCATTTCAGCATCATCATTCCAAGAAACAACAAAAGTTCTTGCAAATGCTGCTGTTGAAGGAAAAACAGATAGACTTGAAGGACTCAAGGAAAATGTAATTATTGGTAAGAAAATACCAGGAGGTACTGGTTTTAGAGATTATAAATATTTAGATGCAGCTTTGAAGAGAGATATTGCAGCAGAACAAGAAGCTAAAGCAGCAGCAATAGAAGAAGAAGAAAAAGTTAATTCAGATGAAGTAATTGAAGAAACAGAAAAAGTACAAGAAACTTCAGAAACTTTGGAAAATGAATCATCAGAAAAAGAAGAAAGTACAGAAGAAACAGAAATTTAAAAAAATTAGATTTGATGAATAGGGGGATTTGTAAATATGAAAATTCCCTTATTCAATTAAAAATAAAGGTGGTTTTTTATGAAAGGAAAACTATTTATCGTTTCAGGGCCTTCAGGTTCAGGAAAATCAACAGTCACAAAATTAGTAAAAGATAGATTAAATATCCCGTTATCAATATCAGCTACAACTCGCAAGCCAAGAAATGGAGAAATCGATGGAAAAGATTACTTCTTTTTAACTAAGGAAACTTTTGAACAAAAAATAAAAAATGATGAATTTTATGAATATGCAAATGTTCACGGTAATTATTATGGAACATTAAAAGAAGTTGTGGAAAGCAACTTGAATAAGGGGCTAAATGTAATTTTGGAAATTGATGTACAAGGTGCATTAATCGCTAAGGAAAAGAAAAAAGATGCTGTTTTGGTATTTTTTCGTACTAAGGATATGGAAACACTTGAAAAAAGGCTTCGTAACAGAAATACCGATACGGAAGAAGTTATTCAAACTCGTTTGAAAAATGCATTAAAAGAGCTGGAATACGAAAAGAAATACGATCACACTATAATAAATAATGATATTGAAGAATCTTGTAAAGAACTGATAAATATTATTAATTCATAAAGTTAATATAAATTCAGTAATACAAAATTATATAAATAAAAATTTCCTTTAACGAAATTTAGCAAGAAATCTTTAACTTTTGTTTAGATTATGGTTGTTAATCTAAATATATTATATAAGGAGAGAATCATAAAAAATGAAAAAAGAAAAAATAACAATAGATGAACTATTGACTAAAATACCTAATAAATATGAACTTGCAATTATTTCAGGAAAAATTGCAAAAAAAGAATTTGCTAAAGGAAAGCAAAAATCAGAGATAATGGATGAAGTTTTTAGAGACATTATGGAAGATGAAGTAGAAGTTATTCGTGAAAATAACGAAGAAAATCAAAAAAATTTATCAAAAAGTATTGACTATTTAGAAAAATAAATTATACTAATAGTGTAAAAAATAAATTTTTCTTTTAAATAAAAATATATAAAGGAAAAATCTAATTTTTTAAAAAATATAGGAAAATATCTATAAAGAATTAAAAGTTTTTTATCGTCTGTTTTGCGGAGGAATAAGGAATAATGTTTTACAGCAAAAAAGAAATACAAAAGTTAATTGACAATCTGGACATTGTTCAAGTGATAGGAGAATATGTAAATTTAAAAAAGGCAGGTTCAGATTATAAAGGGTTATCTCCTTTTAAAGAGGAAAAGACTCCTTCCTTCACAGTCAGTCCAGTAAAAAATATTTTTAAAGATTTTAGTACCCAAATTGGCGGAAACGTAATTTCATTTTATATGAAAATTAATGATATTGGATTTGTTCAAGCAGTAGAGGAACTATCACAAAAGTACAATATTCCACTCAAAAAAAATAAGGAATACGAGGCAATTAATCAAGAAATTGCCAAAAAAAAGGCTCTAAATAGAGAATATTTTGAAATAATGAAGGAAGCTCAGGAATTTTTTAGGGAAAATATCGAAAAATATGACGAAGCAGTCGAATATATGAAAGAGCGAGATTTTTCACTGGAAGAAATAAAAAAGTTTGGAATTGGTTTCGCTTCGAGTTTACGTGACGATTTATTTCAATATTTATTAAAAAAAGATTTTCCAGAAAAAAAAATAATAGAGCTGGGACTTGTTAAAAGAAATGAAAATGGAGAAATTTATGATAGTTTCAGAAACAGAGTGATTTTTCCAATTTATAATGCAGATGCTCAAATTGTAGGATTTGGAGGTCGAATAATTGAGAAAAATACCAACTTGCCTAAATATTTAAATTCTCCAGATTCACCTATTTTTAAAAAAGGAAATGAACTTTTTGGAATAAAATATCGAGGAGAAAATATTAAAAAAAAAGGTTTTGCGATGTTAATGGAAGGGTATCTCGATGTGTTGACAGCCCAAAAAAATGGATTTGAAAATGCAGTAGCGAGTCTTGGAACAGCCTTTACTGAAGAGCAGGCAGAACTTTTGAAAAGATATACGGATAAGGTATTAATCTCGTATGATAATGATGAGGCGGGTAAAAATGCAATAATAAAAGCTGGATATATTTTGAAGAGATATGATTTTGATGTAAAATGTCTAGTTATGAATGGAAGTGAAAAGGATCCTGATGAGTTTTTGAGAAAAAATGGGAAAAAGGCTTTTATAGAAGTAGTAAAAAAATCAGAAGAAGTTTTTGACTTTTTGACAAAAGAAATTTCAAAGGATTTGGATCTGAATAACATAAATGGCGAAAAAAAATTTATTGAAAGATTAAAGCCATTTTTTTCCAATATTACAAATAATCTTAGTAAAAATTTATATTTACAGCGATTGTCAGTCAATTTTGGAATTAATGAGCTTGTATTAGAAGAATCGCTAAAAAATATATCAAGTGAAACTTTAACAAAGAAAAAAAGAAAAATTTACGAAAGCCAAAAAGTTCGGTATAAAAAATTAAAAGAAGATTTGAATATTGCGTTGGAAGAGCAAACGCTTATGTATATTTTGGAATTTTACAATTCTGAAAGAAAAAAATGTGAAGAGTTGTTAAATAAGAAATTTAGTTATTCACTGTTTAATGAATTAATAGAAAAATTAAAACCTGTAAATTTTAATATAGTACAACTTGGTGAAAATGATATTAATGAAGAAAGCAGAGAAGTCTTAACACGTCTAAAATTACAGGCAGATAAGGATATTATACACAAAGATAAGTATTATATAGAAGTTTATTCTGGATGGTTTGAGCGTGAAATAAAAGAGGAAAGCCAAAAATTAGAAGAAGAAAATAACAAAATAAAAAAAATTGAATTAAAAAAAATATTGTTAAAATTAGAAAGTATTAAAAATATTAATAAATTTAATGAAATAGAAAAATTATATGATGAATTTATATTGATAAGGAGACTGGGTTATGTCTGATAAAAAACAAAATTTAAAAAATAGTCTCGCAAATTTTATAAAACAGGCACGAGAGCAGAAAGTTGTAAGTTATGAAGAAATAAATTCTGTTTTATCTATCGGATTTTCAACTGAAAAAATTGATCAGTTAATAAAAAAACTGACTGATGACGGTGTTCAAATAGTAGATACTATAAAAGAAAAAGAAGATTTATTAAAAGTTCCCGAGTCCATAGAAGATATTGAAAAAATGGAATTATCAGATTTTGAAGATCCGCATGATGAGTTTGTAGAGAGTGAAATCGACGATTCGGAAGTGGATAAGTTATTGCAGACAGATCTATTGAAAATGGCTGAAAGTATGGATGTAGATGAGCCTATAAAAATGTATTTAAGAGAGATCGGACAAATTCCATTACTTAGCTATGAAGAAGAAATTGATTATGCTCAAAGAGTTTTAAATGGCGAAGAAGAAGCAAAGCAAAAATTAATTGAATCAAATTTAAGACTTGTTGTCAGTATTGCAAAAAAACATACCAATCGTGGATTGAAAATGTTGGATTTAATCCAGGAAGGCAATATGGGTCTTATGAAAGCAGTAGAAAAATTTGAATATGAGAAAGGGTTTAAATTTTCGACTTATGCAACTTGGTGGATTAGACAGGCGATAACACGTGCAATTGCAGATCAAGGAAGAACAATAAGAATACCTGTTCATATGATAGAAACAATTAATAAAATTAAAAAAGAAAGCAGAATAATTCTTCAGGAAACAGGAAAAGAGCCAACTGCAGAAGAATTAGCTGCAAAACTTGAATTGCCTGTGGAAAAGGTAAAAAGTATTCTTGAGATGAATCAAGATCCTATTTCGCTTGAAACTCCAGTTGGAAGTGAAGAAGACAGCGAACTTGGGGATTTTGTGGAAGATGATAAATTTGCGAATCCTTATGATGCGACTACAAGAGTTCTTTTAAAAGAACAGCTTGACGATGTGCTAAAAACATTAAATGAGCGAGAAGAGATGGTACTTAGATATAGATATGGATTGGATGATGGTTCTCAAAAAACTTTAGAAGAAGTGGGAAAAATTTTTAATGTAACTAGAGAACGTATTAGACAGATTGAAGTAAAGGCATTAAGAAAATTAAGACATCCAAGCAGAAGAAAAAAACTGGAAGATTATAGGAGCTAAAGTTATTATTTAGCTCCTTTTAGATATTTAGATTTTTATCGGTTTTAAATCAGTTTTATACTCGAATCCGTTAAAAATTTAAATTGTTAAAAATCATAAAAATTTAGAGCTTAAGTAAAATAATTATAATTTTAAGTTCAGTTATAGTTTAGTTTTACTACACAATTAATTAAATATTGTTTGTCAAAGAATTATATTTTTTGTCATAATAAAAAATAAAATAAAGGGGAAAATAGATGTTAAAAAGAATTTTTGAAGATATAAAAAAGAAAGGAAGCTTTAGTTTTGAGAAAATCATTGAGAATTATGCAATGAGTGATGATGAATTTTTTGAATTTCTAAAATTTGTTCATTTGGAAAATGTTCCTGAAGTTAGAAATTCAACTGATGGAAGTGATTTTATTGTGTTGGAAGATGAAAATATTTTTATTGAGGAAAAAGATACAATAAAATTGTATTTAGAAAATATAAAAGAAAAATACGAAGAATTTGAGAAAAAAAGTGAAGATGAAAAAGAAAAGGAAGAATTGATTGATAAATATCTGAAAATTGCTGTAAAGGAGAGCTTGCTTTATTCAAAATATGGATTTTCATTTTTGGATACAGTTCAGGAGGCGACACTTGGAATTATGTCGGGATTAAATTATTATAGTCAAATTATAGAAATTACAAAAGAGCCTGAGTTTTTTATAAAAAATTTTGCTGTAAAATATATTTTGGAATTTCAAAAGAAATTATTAAAAGATATAAAATCATCAGAACTATCATATATTTTGTATTTGAAAGTAAAAATGGATAAAAGTATGGGACTTTCAATGGAAGAAATAAGCAGACAGATGAATGTTTCAACAGAATATATTGAACAATTGGAGATGCTGTTTGATGATGTTGAGCCTGAAGAATTAATGGAAAATACACAGATATTTGAGAAAGCAGATAAAATTACACAAATGTACATTTTAGAAAATATTCCCAAAAAATTAAATTATTTGGATGAACAAATTTTGGTTATGACTTATGGGCTTGATGATAAAATTTATACAGAAAAGGAAATTGCAAAATCGCTAAATATTGCAAAGCATAATGTAAAAATTTTAAAAGAAAAGGCACTTAATAAACTTTCTATTGATATGATGAGAAATGATTTTGTGGAAAATAATGAAGAGGCAAATTATACAGTAAATTAATAAAATTTTTAGAAATCAGGATTTTAGAACAGGAAGGTTTGACTTCTTGTAAAAAGAAAGTTACTGAAGTTTAAAAAATTGAGAAGATAGGAAAATTTCAAAATAAAAAACTATGAAAGGAAATAAAAATTATGAAATTATGGGAAATAATGGGAGAACTGCAGACAATTTTCAGTCCGAGAATAGCGGAAGACTGGGATAATGTGGGTCTTCTTGTAGGAGATAGCACAAAAGAGATAAATAAAGTTTTGTTTTGTCTGGATGTGACGGAAAAAGCTATTCAGAAGGCTGTTGATAATGATGTTGATTTGATAATTTCACATCATCCAGTTATTTTTTCGGGATTGAAAAAAATCACAAATGAAACTTTGCATGGGAGAAAAATTTTAAAATTAATAGAAAATAAAATAGCAGTTTACTCAATTCATACAAATTCAGATTTTGCGATAAATGGGTTAAATGACTATATAATGGATAAGTTGAATTTAGATGGTGAAAAAGTGATTTTCAATGAACATGAATTTGAAGATTATAATCCAATAAAAAATAAAATGGAACATGTGCATGGTGGACTTGCAAGAATTAAAATATTAAATGAGGAAATGAAGCTAGAAGATTTGATAGAGAGAATAAAGGATTCACTTGGAATAAGTTATGTGAGATATGTTGGGAATAAAAATTCTTATGTGAGAAAAATTGGACTTGTTACAGGTGGTGGAAGTTCATTTATGTATGAAGTGGCTAACAAGATAGATGTGTTTCTTACTGGAGATCTGAGATATCACGAGGCTTTGGATGCATTGGAAGAAGGACGTATTTTGGTTGATATTGGGCATTTTGAAAGTGAATATCTATTTGTGGATATGATGAAGCAAGAAATGGAAAAATTTTTTAAAGGGGAAATGATACGACATTTTGAGGATGAAGTATTTAAGTTAGGATAAAATTATTTTAAAAATAATAAAAAGAATCTAAAAATAAACTAAAATTAAGTAAAAAAATTTTGAAAATTTAAGAGAAAGTGCTATAATACTTGTATATAGAAATTCTAATTTAAAATGAGAGTAAAAAGTTAGGTTATATTTATAGCTATTTTATTGATTTTTAGACATTTTACTCTGATTTTAGCAGATTGGCTATAATTCAAAAATTTAGTAATTAAAGCATTTAAACTTTAAAAAAATTTAATATAGTTTAACAAAAAATCTAAAATTTATTTAACTAAAACATATTCATCTATATAGAAGCTGTATAAAATTTGATAAGTGAGTTTATAGCCTTTAAACATTGAAGGAAAATTGCTATAGTTTTTGAATAAAAAAAGAGAAGGAAGGTATTTTTATGGCAGGTATAACAGAAACTCAAGAAAATTGGTACACAAAATTTAAAGCCTTTGGACCAGGTATTCTTATGGCTTCGGCGGCTATTGGGGGTTCTCATATTGTGGCATCTACACAAGCAGGAGCATTATACGGATGGCAGTTAGCAATTATTGTAATTTTAGTAAATATTTTTAAATATCCGTTCTTCCGTTTTGGGACTCAATATACGTTGGAACGTAATCAGTCGTTAATTGAAGGTTATGGAGAAAAAGGGAAATTATACTTATGGGTATTTTTCATTATGAATATATTTTCAGCAATTATTAATGTTGCTGCAATAGGTATTTTGACAGCTGCAATTTTGGCAAATATTTTAAAATTGACAATTTTACCTAGTCTTACCCCTGCAGCAATGGCGTCAATGATTAATCTTCTTACAACAATAGTTCTTGTAGGTTCACTTGCAATGCTAGTATTTGGAGGTTATAAACTTTTAGACAGTTCATCAAAGTTTATTGTTGTTTCATTGACTATAGCTACGATTATTGCTGTTGTGATAGCATTGTTTAAACATCATCCAATGGCACCTGACTTTGTAGGTCCGTCTCCATGGAAATTAGCTGCATTGCCATTTATTATATCATTAATGGGGTGGATGCCTGCACCAATTGAAATTTCAGCAATTAATTCAATGTGGACAGTTGAAAAGCAACAGGCAATGAAAGTTTCTCATAAAATTGCAATGCTTGACTTTAATGTAGGTTATTTTGTTACAACAATATTGGCATTTGTATTTTTGGCATTAGGAGCGTTAATTCAATATGGTACAGGAACTGCAATTAAAGGTGCAAGTGCTGCTTATATTTCTCAGTTTATAAAAATGTATTCAAGCGTAATTGGAAGCTGGTCAGGACTTCTTATTGCATTTATCGCATTTATGTGTATTTTTGGTACGACAATAACAGTTGTGGATGGTTATTCACGTGCGAATGCTGAATGTTTACGTTGGATTCGTAAACAAAAAAAAGTGACAACAAGACATTTTAATCTATGGATGATTGTAACTGTAATTTTAGCAATGATTATCGTATTTTTCTTTGCTGGAAATGTAGCTAAAATGATGAATTTTGCAATGATATTTTCATTTGTTTCAGCTCCTGTTTATTCTTACCTTAATTTTTCACTTGTTAAGGATAATAATAAATTACCTGCCTGGCTATGGTTTTTGTCAGTTGCAGGAATTATATATTTAGCAGGATTTACAATATTTTTCCTTGTTTATTTGTCAGGAATTTTAAAATAAAAAGATAATTAATATATTTTTAATAGGATGTTTATAAGTCGAAAATAATTTTATTAACGTAGATTTATAATACATCCTATTTTTTATTTACAAAAAAATCAAAGTATACTCAAATTTATTAAAAATTATATAAATTTACGATTTTAAGGTCATAGTTAAGTTAAAAAATAAGATTGCTGTTATAGTAAAATTATGATATAATATTCTTTAGAAAAATTATTAGGTGTGAAAAGAGGGAAAAAAAGGAAATGAGAAAAAAAGTAAAAATTGGTATTAAAAGTAAAAAGCTGATGCTAACTATGGCATTTTTAGCTACATCTGCATTTTCATTTGCTGAAGGTGAAAATTATCATGATTATAAGGCATTATTAATTGGAGATGTAAATGGAAATATTATAAAGGAAGACAATAGTTTAGCAGTTCGACCTTTGGCATCAGTTACAAAAATTATGACATCAATATTGACATTAGATAAAATAAAAACAGGGCAAATTTCTTATGATGATAAAGTAACAGTTTCATCAAAAGCTGCTTCAGTTCCTTATGGAGTAAAATTAACTGCTGGGAAACAGTATACAGTAAGAGACTTGTTAAAAGCTACAATTATAAAATCTTCGAATAATGCTGCTTATGCTCTTGCCGAATACGTAGGAGGAAATATTCCAAATTTTGTACATTCAATGAATGAAAAAGCAAAAAGCTATGGATTAGATTCGCTTAGATATTGTTCACCAAATGGATTGCCGCCTAGTTATACAGGTTCTTGCATGGATCAAGGAAATGCACGTGATTTGTATAAACTGGCTCAAATAACTTTAAAAGATTATAGTGAGTATTTAAATTTTTCAAAAAACAAAGTAGATTACATTGACAACGGAAATACAAAAGTAACTTCTACAAATACTCTTTTAGGAAATGTAGAAGGAGTCGATGGGTTAAAAACAGGTTATCACGATGCTGCAGGTTCAAATATAGTATTGACAGCAAATAGAGGTAATGATAGAATGATAGCTGTTATTCTAGGTTCAAATCATGCAAAAGACAGAAATGCAATTGGAGCAAGAGAAATAAATGATTACTATATAAATGGTTATGCAAAGAAAAATAATGGAGCAAATAATAATTATGGTTATGTAAATGACAACAGTAAAGTAAATAATAATAATCAAAATAATTATACTGACAGCAGTTATAACAACAGTGATGAATCTGACAGTGAAACTCAAAATAATAATGCCCAAAAGAAAAATAAAAAAGGGAATTTTTTTGATATGATTTTTGGAAAAAATAATAATAGTAATAATTCAGCAAAAAAAATGAAGATTATAAGTAAAAATGATATAGTGGCAGTAGTAAAAATAGGTGAAAATAAATATAATTTATATCCTACAAAAGATGTGGAAATAACTGCAACTCAACGACCCAATCTGACTTATACGGTAAACTTAAATTCAGGAGTGAATAAAAGCAGCAAAGGAAAAGTTGTAGGAACTTATGTTGCAACTGATGGAACGTTGACTTATAGTGGAGAATTAATTATGAAATAATATAAAAAGGGCTGTTTTTATAACGGCTCAATTTTTTTAAAATCACAGTCTATTTCACAAGGGTCAAGATCCTTGTTATCAAATAAATAATTATAACGGAAAGGAAATAAAATGTCTATTGGAGTATTTGATTCAGGAATTGGAGGACTTACTGTATTGAAAGAAATTAGAAAAGTCTTGCCAGATGAGGAAATATATTATCTTGGAGATACAGCAAGAGTTCCTTATGGAGAAAAGACAAAAGAATTGATTATAAGATATTCAAAAGAAATTGTTGAATTTTTACTTGAGAAAAATGTAAGTGCTATTGTAGTGGCTTGTAATACTGCTACGGCACTTGCGTTAAAGGAATTGAAAGAAACTTTTAAAATTCCGATTATTGGAGTGATTGAAGCTGGGGCAAGAACAGCAATAAATACAACAAAAAGTGGTAAAATTGGCGTAATTGGAACAAAAGCAACTATAAAGTCTGGAAAATATGAAGAGGAAATAAAACTTTTTAATAAAAAAGTGGAAGTATTTCAAAAGGCTTGTCCACTTTTTGTTCCTGCAGTAGAAGAAGGAATTTTAAGCGGAAAACTGGTGAATCAAATAATAAAGACATATCTTGATGATTTTAAAGGGAAAATAGATACTTTAATATTAGGATGTACTCATTATCCGTTGTTAAAAGATGCCATAAGTAAAATTTATCCAGATATAAAAATAGTTGATCCAGCTAAGGAAACAGCATTGGATTTGAAAGAGATTTTGCAAAAAAATGAATTTTTGAAAAATGATGCTAAAAAAAATGAAGAAGTAAAATATTATGTAACAGATGGGCAGGAAAAATTTAAGGAAATTGGTATTATGTTTTTGGAGGAAAATATTTCAAAAGTAGAACTGGTAAAATTATAAATGTTATTTATCAAGGAATCAGAATAAATAAAACAAGTCTTATTTTTATTTAATAGAAAATATAAAAAATAGAGAAAGGATGTAGATGTTTGAATATATTTTAGGAAAATTGGCAGTAAAAAAAATAGATTATGTTGCATTAGAAATAAATGGATTGGCATATAAAATTTATATATCATTAAAAACTTTTGAAAAAATAGCTGATATTGGAAATAATGAAAAATTATATATTTTTACAAATGTGAAAGAAGATGATATTTCACTTTATGGGTTTAAAACGCAAAATGAAAGAGAGCTTTTTAAGGCTTTGATAAGTATAAGTGGAGTAGGACCAAAACTTGCGATTGCAATATTGTCAACTTTTAATATGAGAGAAATTATAGAGATTGTTATGGAAGATGAGTCTAAAATCTTTACAAGAGTTCCAGGTCTAGGAATGAAAAAGGCTCAAAAAATAATATTGGATTTAAAAGACAAAGTTAAAAAAATAAATGTAACAGAAATAATTGAAGAGACTAGCAACATATCAAGCGGAAAATTGATAGCTTTAGAATCTTCTGATCCTAAAATTTTATTAATGAAAGAAGATTTAAAATTAGCTTTAGAATCTTTGGGATATACAAATACTGATATTTCCAAATGGATAAAAGATAGTGAATTGGCTCAATTAAAAGATATTAGTGAAGCTATAAAATTAGTTTTACAAAAAATTCAAAGTAAAAAATAGTTGTGTAAAAATAATATTAGTGCTATTTTTTAATAGGATTTAGTATTAAATTAAAATATATAAAAAATGTACCTTCAAACTTTTTATTTTAAAGTTAAGTTTTTAGGTACATATTTTTTTTAAAAAATTTTTCATATTCATATTAATCATCTCCATTCAGATTTATCTTTATTTTTTTATTTTGTTCATATCTCTTCTTGAACAAATATATAATATCATTTAATTTTGACAAAAATATGTAAAATTTGTGATTTTTTATGAAGTTTTAAATTAATATTTTTAAAATTAAATTAAAAAAGTATTGACAAAATCATAAAAATATAGTATTATTTAATTAATATTAAATATTAATTAATGAAAAGGAAGAAAAATGAATTATTATGAAGTGTTAAATGTATCTGAAAATGCTGATATTTCAGAAATAAAGAAAAAATATAGGAAATTGGCGATGAAATATCATCCAGATAGAAATTCGGGAGATAAGAATACTACAAAAAAATTTAGAGAGATAACAGAGGCTTATGAAATTCTTGGAGATGAAAAGAAAAGGAAAGAGTACGATTATAAAAGAAAAAATATTCAAAATCAAAGAAATGATAAAAGTAAAAATAAAAATTTCAAAAACAAATTTTCAGAAAATAATTTTACTTTTGGAAAAGATTTTTTTAAAAGTGCTAAAGAAATGAAAGGAATGTTTGAAAGTAGTTTTAAAATGGATAAAATGGAAGAAAAAAAAGCAAGGGCAGAAAAAGAAAACATAAGAAATAGATTTGATCGTTTTTTTGATGTAAAAAAAAATAAATAAATTGGGGAAAGGAAATTGAAAATGTTATGGGGAATTAGAAAATTTTGGGCAAATACTAGAAATATTTTTAGGCGACCATTTGGGCGTGGGAGCATTTATCGGCTGGAAAGACTTAGAAGTGTTGCACGAATGAGAGAAAATGGTAAAAGTAATACTGAAAGAAGCAGTTTGGGAGTTGACAAAGGGATAAAAAAATATGAAAAGCGAAAATTAAATGCAAGAAATCAAAAAAGTTATAAATTTTTTAATGTAAAAAATATTTTGATAATGATGGTTTTGATGTTTACATTTATTTTTGTGCATTTTTCAGGATATTCTACAAAAAGTCTTTATTTTTCAATTTTTATTTATATTGGAGTTACACTTTACTTGCTTATTGTGGAAAGATTTTTTGAAAAAGTAGAAGTTCAGGAGGAAATTAGAAATATAAAAAATGATAGAGAAAGGGAACATAATGTTTTTTTAGAAAGAGTGAAGGAAATAGAGGATTTAGAAAAAAATCAAATTGATCATATATTTTTGAAGGATTCAGAAGATTATGATATAAAAATTTGGAAAGTTGGAAGGGCAACATCGCTTTTAATTGGAAAACAGTCGCCTAGAAATAGAGTGGATATTGATGTAAGTGAAGGAATTTATTCTAATTTGGTTAGCAGAGCTCACGGTATTTTAAATCGTGTTAATGGAATTTGGTATTATGAAGATTTAGGATCGCAAAATGGAAGTGGAATTGAAAGAAATCTAGATAAGCGAAAAATAAAATTAAAAAAAAATATACCTGTAAAAGTGGAATCAGGCGATATAATTTATTTGGCAACTACAAAAATATTATTAAAATAAATAAAAAATGGAGGAATATTTTAAAATGAAATTGGATAGATGTAAAAATGGTCATGTATACGATGTTTCAAGATATAGCACGTGCCCTTACTGCAAATCTGAAGGGCTGGAAACAGAAATCCAAGATGACAAAATTAATTTAGTTGAGCAAATGGAAGATGAAGATAGAACTACTGCCTACTGGTCAAAAGACAGCACCATAGATCCTGTTGTAGGATGGCTTACGTGCATTGAAGGGCATGACAAAGGAAAGGATTACAGGATTGTGAGTGAGCGGAATTTTATTGGTCGTGGAGAAAATATGGATATTCAGATTTCAGGTGATACTATGATTTCTAGAAAAAATCATTGTTCGATAAGCTATAATCCAAAACAGCGTAAGTTTATGCTAACTCCTGGAGATTCTAACGGGCTAATTTATTTAAATGGAGAAGCTGTTTATAATACGGTAGAATTAAGGGCTTATTCAGTTATGGAAATGGGGGAGAGTAAGTTTGTGTTTGTAAATCTTTGTGGAGATTATTTTGATTGGGAAAAGGAAAAAGCAAGAGAAGAAAATATAAAAAGAAGATATGAAAATTTGACTGATGAAAAAATAGACAAAAATATGAATTTTGTGAATAGAAATAGTAAAAATGGGGATTTAGAAGTAAAAATTGAAGATTATGAAGAATAAATCTGTTAGATAATTGTATAAATTTAAAAATATAACGAAATAAATAATTTAATGACTTGGATTCTAATTTATCTACAATAAACTGATTCAAAATAAATCTTAAGAAAAATTAAAAATATAAATAAAAAAAGTTGCTGAACAATTGATTAAAAATATATTTTATAAAAATTGAATAATAGCAATACTTATAATCACAAGGGGGCAAGCCCCCTTGTCAGAGATTGGAGAAAAATAAGAAAAATAAAAATTTAGAAAAACTGTGTTTATTGGAATTTTTAAACTTTTACAAGTGGCTATTAATAAAAATAGAGGGAGAAAAAGATAATATGAGGAAGGATGAGGCAAAATTTATTACGGAATTTTTGAGCGAAGCTGGGACAAAAGCTGAAAATAGTGATTATTTTGGATATGTTTTGCTGGATAATTATGGGATTTGGGCTGTGGCAGATGGATTTGATGAGGAAGAAGGGGCAAAAGTTGCAGCAAGGATTGCTGTAGAATCTGTAATTGAATATTTTATGCTGCGTCCACGATTTAATTATGACGTAATAAAGGAAATGATGGATTATGCCAATTTAAAAGTTAAGGAAAAGCAGGAAGAAAGTCAAAAATATTCTCTTATGCATACTTCTCTTTTAATCGTCATAAGTAATTATAATTCAATTTTATATGGAAATATTGGAAATACAAGGTTTTATCATATTAGAGGCGGATATATTGTTTCTCAAAGTAAAGATGACACGATAGCACAGCTGTTGGTGGATGAAGAGGCATTAAATATATCAGATATGAGATTTCACAGGCAAAGAAATGATTTGCTCCAGGCAATTGGGGATTTTGGGAAAATTAAGCCCAATATTACAAAAAGTCCTGTGGAGCTTATGGAAAAAGATGTTTTTTGCTTGACAACTGTGGGATTTTGGGAAAATATTGATGAACACGATATGGAAAATGATTTATCCAGATTTGAGGATAAAAAGCAATGGCTAAATTCATTGGAAAAGAGGATACTTGCTTCGCTTAGGGATAATATTGAAAATTATACGATTGCACAGGTGGAAGTGCAGGCTGTGGCGAGTCCAGAGCCTATGGAAAAGGATAGAAGTAAACTTATAAAAAAGATAATTTTAGTAGTAATGATAGTTGTTGTGATTATTTTATTTATTATAATTTGGAATGTAAAAAGGCGAAATAGTATTTTACAGGCGGCAACACAATATGAAAAGTTAGCAGACGAAGAGATTTTGAAAAAGAATTTCAGTAATTCAATTGATAACTTGAAATTAGAAGCTGGAGAATATGAAAAATTAAAGCCAAAAAGCAAAGGAATAATAGGATTTCTTACAAATGCTGAGAAAAAAAGAAATGATGCGGATAAAAAAATTAATGAGATAAATAAGAAAATTGAAGAAACTGAAAAAATTAAAGAGGCATTTTCAGATATTAATGAAGGAAATGAACTGTTTAACAATGGGAATTATGATGAGGCAAACGTCAAATATCAGCAGGCTAAATATAATTTGAATGACAATAGCTATAAGCGTGATGAACTGAATACAGAAGAAATTTTAACGACGCTAGATTCACGGATAAATTCGGCTGTGAAATTAAAAGAGGCAAAGGCTTTGGAAATGGCTGGAGATAATGCAGTTAATGAAGGAAGCTATAATTTGGCAAAAGCTAGTTATAAAAATGCAGAGGACATGTATCTGGCAAATGGAAGGGCGGATTATGTTTCACAAATCGAGAAAAAAATAGAAGAAATAGCGGATAAGGAAAAAACGGCATATAATGGTGCAATGCTTGCAGAAAACAAAGGAGATTCGCTAGCACAAAGTAACATTAATTCTTCTAAAGAGGCTTATTATCAGGCACGTCAGATGTACCAGACGCTTGGAGATACTGTGAAAGCAGGAGAAATTGACAATAAGATACAAGAGCTTAATTCACAGCAAAATGCTGATTTACAGACTGCTAATAATCTTGTTCAAGAAGGACTTTCGCAAATAACAGCAAACAATCCAGCACAGGCAATAGGGATTTTGACACAGGCTAAAAATATTTATCAAAAAATGAAAGATACAAATAATGTAAATGCTGTTGGGAAATATATAAGCCAGGCACAGGAATTTATTAAATTTGAAAGCCAGAATGCCGAAAAACTGAAGGAAAAGGAATTGGAATATTCGGAAAAATTAAAATCTCAAGAAACAGAATATTCAGAAAAGCTAAAACAGCAGGAAATTCAGCTACAGCAGCAATTGCAGGCAAAAGAAGCAGAAATAAAAGTACAGCAAGAACAAATGGAAAAAGAAAGGCAAAAGCGGGAAGAAATCTCAAGAAAAGTAGAAAATGCTTCAAATCTAGAAAGGCAGGCTGATCAACTGGCTATAGATGAAAAATATGAGGAAAGTATCTCAAAATATGAAGAAACTAAAAAATTATTGGAAGAAGTAAATGCTGATGGAAATTTTGGGAATCAAGCAGGTAAGATTGAAGATTTAAATAAGAAAATTGAAAAAAATGAAGGATATTTGCTGAAAAAAAAGGGAGAAGAGGATCTGAAAAATAAAAAATGGAAAGATGCTATGGAAAAACTTACACAGGCAAAGGAAAAGCTGGAAAAGGCTGGCATAAAACAAAATGAATTGGAAAAAATAGGAAAAGAATTGAAAAGAGCCGTGAAAAAGGTAAATAAGAAATGGTGGCAGTTCTGGAAGATTTTTTAAGACGGGAGGGGAAAAAATGGTAAAAAATATAAAATTAAATACTTTCTTTTTTAAGGAATATGTGCAAATTGCTGAAAAAAATACATATTCAGCATACATTCCAAATGGAAATAGAGGAATTTGGTGTATTGCTGATTTTGAAGAAAAAATATATGATAAAAAGCAAGAAAATATAGAAATAGATCAAAAAATAGAAAATAATAATATTATAAATAAAAAGAATGTTAAAAGGAAAAATTTGGCAAAAGCTGGAGTTCATAAAGTTATTGAAAAATATTTAGAAAACAGTAGTTTTTCAATAGAAAATATGAAAAAGATAATACAGTCTTCCAAAGATAAAGTAATTTTTGAAAAAAGTAAATTTTTTAAAGTTGAAAAAAATAATAAAAAATATTTTGACTTAAAAGATTTTTATTCGCAAATCGTTATTATTATTGATAAAGAAGATATGATTGTGGGAAATATGGGGAAAACTGAACTTGCTTTGTATCGGGAAAATAAAATTATAGAAAAAATACGTGGAGAAGAAATTAAAAAAATAAAGTTACAGAAAAATGATTATTTGCTAGTTGGAAGTTCTGAATTTTGGAAAAATATTAATGAAAATGAAATTGAGGAAGTTTTTGTCAATATGAAAAGTAAAGAAAATATTGAAAAAAATTTGAGTAATAAAGTAAAAATTGCAGAAAGAAAATTAAAAAAGGTCATACCGTTTTTATCAATTTTTGTGGAAAATATTGAAAATGAAGACAATAAAGAAGAACTGAAAAGAGAAATTGAAAATAAAAACCAAAAAAATAAAATAGCTGTAAAATATATTTTTTTAGCTGCGATATTTGCACTTGTATTTGTTTCTGTGGGAAAAAATATTCAAAATAGGAATATAAAAATTCAAAGAGAAAAAAATATTAAAAATGTAATAGTTAAAAAAATTTCAGAACAAGAAAGGCATCTTAAAAATAATCTGGCTGTAAAAATGGAAGTTGAAAAAAATAGAATCAGAAATGAGAATACTGAGAATATTGAAGAAAAATCAGAAGATGCAAGAAAAAATGAGATAGAAAAAACAGTTGTAAGTGATAAAAAAGTAAATAAAAATATTAAAAATTTGAAAACAGTTCAAAATACAAAAAAAATCAGAAAAAACATAAAAACTAGAAAAATAAAAAACAGAAAAGTAAGAAAAAAAATTGATAGAAATAAAAAATACAAAGATAAAAGGTATGGTGATAAACGTTTAAGTGTAAATAATAATGGTTTTAGAAGAAATTCTAGTTTAAGAGGCAAAAGTGATAAATTTTCACAGCTCGAGAAAGAAATTGAGCAAAATTGGGAAATTTTGGGACGTGACAGAAATGGCAATGATATGAAAAGAATATAAAAGGGAAAAATAAAGATGGATTTTTTATCAAAGGGAACAATATTAAATGGGAAATATAAGATTATAAATTATGTGGCTAAAAGTGATTTTTCTAATATTTATTTGGCTGAAAATGGTCGAAGAAAAAAAGTGGCTGTGAAAGAATGTTATCCCTCTGAAATTGTTATGAGGTATGAAAATAAAGTTTTTACAGAGAAATATAGAAAAGATTTTGAGAAATTGAAAGAATGTTTTTGGAAAGAGAAACATATTTTAGAAAAGTTTTGTAAGAAGTCTAAAGGAAGTAAGGGGAAATTTTGGAATAAAGTTATTAAAGATAGTGTCATTAGGATTTTAGATTTTTTTAGCGAAAATGGAACAAATTATATCGTTATGGAATATTTTGGGATTACTTTGAAAAAGTATATTTTAGAGAATAAGATTCAAGATGACAAAACAAGAATAAACGATATTTTAAAAATATTTAGAAAAATTGTAAGAGTTGTTAGTAAGATTCATAAGAAGGGTATTATTCATTGTGATTTAAAACCTTCAAATATTTTAATTGATATTAGGGGAAATATTAGAATTATTGATTTTGGGTCAAGTTTGAGAAAAGGGCAAAAGATAGATTTTATTGAGGTTTCAGAAGGATATTCAGCTATTGAAGTTTATTCAAAAAAGGTTCGGATTGATGAGAGAGCAGATGTTTATTCACTTTCGGCACTTTTGTATTTTATGCTTTGTGGGAAGAAAATTGATGGGGCAGTTCAGAGATTTTATAAGCCAGAATTGGAATTTACAAGAGAAGTGATTTTGGGATTTGAGAAAATTGGGAAATTTAAGGAAGTGGAAAAAATAATAAAAAAAGGATTGGAATTTGAAAGGAAAAAGAGATTTGGGAGTGTTAGAGAAATGCTTGAAAAATTAGAATTATTATAAATAATATTTGTTAATTTTTAAAATATAGTCCATGTAAAAAAATTTTATAATTTTATATAAATGTATAGTAAAACTAATTTAAAACTGAACTCAAAAGCTATGGATATTTTGCTCAAACTCTAAGTTTATATAGTTTTTAATAGTTTAATTTTGAATGTGTATGAGTATATATAAATTTATCGGTATAAAGATTTTTTTATAAATTATACAAAAAGTTTAAATTTTCACAAATTTAATAAATAAAGGGGAAAATATAGAGATGAAATTGTTTTATGAGGAAGAATTACGGAGAAAATCCTATTATGAGATGTATCAGATTGCGATTGAGGAAAAGTTGGTGGATGTGTATTTGGAAACGCCTACGAGAGAGGAGCTAATTGCACTTTTGATGAAATATCGGGGAGTGAAGGCTAATTATTGTATTGACAAGTATAATAAAAATGGGCTTGTGAATGTTCAGCAGCTTTTTGACAGTAAGCTTGGAGAAAGGATTCATCATGAAAATAAAATACGAGTGCCGCACAAAATTATTTTGTATAAGGAACTTGATTTAATGAGAGAGGATAATTATAAAATTGAAATTCCTGAAAATGTGAGCAGTGCAAATGTTTTTCTTATAAATGCAAATAATTATCTTTGTGGAATTTTTCAGCTGGAAAAAGATTTGAAAAGTAGGAATAAATATTTTTTAATTAGTAAAAAAGAATTTTTTAGAGTTGAGACATTGAGAAATAATAAGTTTTCGTTTTTATTTTTTAAAGAAAATGACTTAAAATTTATTCATGAATTTTATAATTGGAAGGAAGATGAGCCATATCCGCTTTATCCATATCAGATGGATTATTATAAAGTTGAAATTGAAAATTTTGTTGTAAAAAATCTGGAAACTACCAATACTCCGCTTTGTATTGATTTTGGGACTGTAAATACAGCTTTGGGAGCATATCTGGATAAAAATTATGTAAGGGATTTGCCAACTAATGATATTTTGAATGGGAATGTTGTCATTGATGCGATAAACTATGTGAAATTTGATGATGGGGAAAGGCATTACCGTGAGATTTTTCCAACATTGGTTTATGTTGAGGATTGCAGCGATAGTAATAATATTAAGTATTCGTTTGGATATGATGTGGTAAGAAAATTGGAAAAAAATGATTATATTGTTAATGGATCGATTTTTTATAGCTTGAAAAGGTGGGTGCATGAGCATAATAAGCTGGAAAAAATTAATGATGAGTTTGGGAATATTTTGTATGTAAAAAGAAAGGAAATAATAAAGGCATATTTGGAATATGTTGTGAATCGTGCAGAATATATGTTTAAATGCAAATTTAAAAAAATTCATGCTTCCAGTCCTGTAAAATTAAAAGAGCAGTTTTTGACAATGTTTCAGGAAATTTTTATGGTAGAAAATAAATTTAATAAAAGTTCTGGAAATGAAGCTGATAAACAGAATAAAATTTCTTATGAAAAAAATTATGAATATGAAATTATTCGTGAAAATGCAATGGATGAAGCGATTGCTGTGCTTTATAATACGATTGAGATACAGATAAGGAAGGGGAGATATAAGGAAAATGAAGAATATAGTGCTTTAATTATTGATTGTGGTGGCGGGACGACGGATTTAGCAGCTTGTAAATATGTGATTAATAAGGACAGGATTTCATATTATTTGGATATAAGAACAAGTTTTGAAAATGGAGATGAAAATTTTGGGGGAAATGACTTGACTTATAGGATTATGCAGTTTTTGAAAATTGTGCTGGGGGCAAAGTATTCTGAGAATAGGGTTGTTTCTGTTAATAATTTGATAAAATATGATAATGATATGATTTATAAAGTGATTGATGATAGCGGTGTTGATAAAATTTTTGAAAATATGAATTTGGAATATGAAAAATATGAGAAAATAATACCGACAAAATATTCACACTTTGAAAACAAAATGAGCGAAGAATATCAAAAAATACGAAATAATTTTTATATGCTTTGGGAAGCTGCTGAAAATTTAAAAAAAGAATTTTTTACATCTGATGGAAGATTGCGAACACGTTTTGATGCACCTAGAAATTATGAAAAAAGAAATGACATTCATATAACACAGTTAAAAAGCTGGAAAATTCATACTTATGAAAATGAAATATTTAATACAATAACAGATTATCCAAGACATATTTTTACAATAAAGGAAATAGAAAAAATTGTAAAAGCCGATATTTACGGAATGCTCAGAAAATTTTTGAACACTTACTATAAGGAAGGACTGCTTTTTGAGTATTCGCTTATAAAGTTGAGTGGACAGTCGACTAAAATTAGTACATTTCAGGAAGTTCTAAAAGAATTTGTGCCAGGGAAAATGATTGAATATAAGGAGCTTAGTCATCGTGATGATTACGAACTAAAATTGAACTGCCTGGATGGAGCTATAAAATATTTGGATTATAAGAGATTTGGGCATATGGACGTAGAAATTGTAAATGAAGTACCGCTTGTGCCATATTCTGTATGGGTGGAAAAATACGATGGAGAAAAGGTTGAAATGATTCAGACTTCACGAAAAGCTGATATTTTGATTGGACAAATTGATAAAAAAAGTTCAGCTGAAGAACTAAAAATTTATGTCTATAATGCTGAAGGAGAACTTAAAAAAGAGATGATCTATAAAAATGAAGATGACTATGAGGAAATGGATGCAAGAGAAATTTTACCAGAATTTGTAAATATTATTTCTCAAAATGATACTGATACAATTCAAAATGATACAGTTAGATTTTTTGTTTATACTGATCTAAATAACTGGGGATTTTTTGTTGTTCCAATTCAAAGAAAGTCAGATCAGCTTTATCTTGGACGTAAGCAATATTTTCCTTATGAAGATAATTTAAGTGAAAATTCTTATTTTGATGGAAATCACTAAAAAAGGGGAAAAATATTGAAAAAAAAAGATGAACTAATTTGGTTAATGCCGACGATTTTTATTTTTATTATTCTTTTTATGATAAAATTTTGTACACCTAAAATTAATAGAAAATATATTATTAGTAAAATAAAACGTGAAAATCTTGAACTTTTTGTAGATATGAAAGGAACTGTTGCTGCAAATAATGTTACTAAAATTGGATTAGATGTAAATTTATCAGTTGATGATGTTTATTTTAAAGCTGGAGATTTTGTGAAAAAGGGCGATATAATAGTAAAATTTAGCGATTATCAGAAAAGTGATGTTAGTGAAAAAAGAGCATTGCTGGCTGTAAAAAATTCACAGTTGAGGAATCTTGAAAAACAGCAGAAATTAGGGGCGGATGTGAGTAAAAAAATTCAAGAAGTAAAAGGGGAAATAGATGGATTGGAGCTGGAAGTAAAAGATGAAATGAAAAATGCTGTGTTAGTTCAGAGAACTGTGAGAAGTCCGTTTGATGGATATATTATAAAAATTAATGCTGTAAAAGGTGGAATTGTAAATAAAAATGATACTATAGTTGTTTTGGCGAAAAAGAATGATCTAAAAATAGTAAGTGAAAGTATGACAGATGAAAAAATTAAAAATTTGGGTATTGGAAATATGGCTGAAATAAGTCTTTTTAGAAGAGAAAATAAAAAAGCTGGAGAAGAAAAAACACTTGAAGAATTAGTTGAAGTTAAAAATGATAAAAGTGAAAAAGATTTTAAAAATAGAAATAATAAAGGGGATTTAGATTTGTTTTCTGAAAAGAAAGTGATTGAAGCGGAATTATTTAGAATTAACAAAGTTGTAAATATGAATGTACTTGAGTTTTTGCCGATTTCTTTTAGGGATTTATTTTTAAGTGAGCAAGTGGATATTCGTGTGATTTATAGAAAGAAAGAGAATGTTTTAGCTGTTCCTAAAAAAGCGGTTATTTTTAAAAATCAGAAAAAGTATATTTATTTGATTGATAAAAATAATTTGGTTAAGGAAAGGGAGATTTTTGTTGGGGTGGATAATGGAGAAAAAGTTGAAATTTTTGGAATGAATATTGAGAAAGGGATGGAAATTGTGGAAAATCCTGATGATAAAATTACAAATAATGTAATTGTGGAAAGAAGAAATATTCAAGATGAAGAAATTGAAAAGAAAAAGAGAATAGAAAAATTAGAGAATGAAAATAAAAAAATAGAAAATAAAATGAATGAAAATGAGAGGGAAATTATTAGATTGAAGAAAAAATTATAATTTATTTTGATTACTTGAAAGTAAATATTAGGTTTAATCTACTAAAAAGATTTATGATGTATTTATTATTTAAATGGGGTTTAATATAAATAGTAGATCAATTAATCATGAATTTTGTGTGGGCGAGGCTTTTTTTAGTAAATAATATGAAATATGTTTTTGTTTTTTTAAATGGTGTCTAGTATAAATAAAAGATTTTTTACAAGGGGTAAAAACCCCTTGTCAGTAAACAAATAAAATTTTCTAATTTGAATTTCCAATTTTGTTAATTTTTCCATTATTAGTTACAGAAAGTTCATTTCCATTTGGAAAATCAGATTTATTTAAGGAAATTATTTTTTTGATAACTAATTTTTCTGAATCTATGAAAGGGCCTAAACTTTTGTAGGTTTGTCTTACAGGGATAATCTCTCCAGAGATAAAATTCCCGTTGCTGTCTATTTTAATTTTAAAAATTGGAGCAATTCCCATTGATCCAGAAACATTTATTTTTCCGAAAGTTGCAAAATTTCCTCCACTGTAAGAGATAAATTTATTTTTGTAAAGTTCAATTGCTCTTGTGACATGAGGCCCTTGTCCGAAAATGATGTCAGCTCCGTTGTCTATCGCAAAATGGGCAAATTCATAGACATTTCCCCGATCTTCTCCATGAAAAATTTCGTGATTTCGAGTAATATGTTCTGCTCCAGCACCTTCAGCTCCACCGTGAAACATAACAATTACAATATCAACTTTTGATTTTAATTCAGAAATAAGTTTTTTTACATAATTATAATCATTTAGTTTTACAGTAGCTGAATTTGGAGCGAATGAAACAAATCCAAATTTTTTTCCATTTTTTTCCAAGATGGTGCTTTCAGCGATACCTTTAATTCCAGAGTATTTTATATTCAAATTATTAAGATTTTGGATAGTTTCCTTAATTCCTGTTTGTCCAAAATCATTGCTGTGATTATTGGCAATACTTAAATAATCAAATCCAGCCTGCTTTAAGTATTTTCCATATTTTGATGGCATACGAAAAGCATAACATACATTTGGATTATCACAGCTTTTCGGAGTTCCACCAGTATCAAATAACGTTCCTTCCAGATTTCCCACAGTAATATCTGCATTTTGAAGCACATCTTGAGTATTTTTCAAAATATTTTCATCATTTTTTGGAAGTAAATCAGATGGATAATTTGAGCCAAGCATTATATCTCCAACTCCAATTATTGTAAATTCTGATTTTGTGTCTTTCTTGTCATTTCCATTTTTAGAAACATTTGTTTTTTTAGTGGTTAATATTTTTTCCAAATTAATAAATTTATTACTAAAGCCTTTAAAATGGGGAATTGTAATAATTAATGCAAGTACAAAAGCTAAAAATGCAAGTAAAATTAATAATATATTTTTTTTCATTTATTTAGTCCTTTCATAATTTATCAAATATATAGTAAAACTAATTTAAAACTGAACTCAAAAGCTGTGACTATTTTACTCAAGGCTTAAATTTATATGATTTTTAATAGTTTAATTTTAAATGAGCTTGGGTATATTTATAGTCAATTTTTGGCAAAGAGTTAAGTTTTTTATTGAACAAGAAAAATATAGTGTTAATATATTTTACATATATTTTTTATAAAAAGCAATATAATTTAAAAAAATAATTTAAAAAGAAAAATATTCTTTACATTTTATGTTTTTTCTATTATACTTTAACTATCTAAAAATAAAGAATGGGAGGATAAATAAATGAAAATTGCTGAAGCTCTTATTTTGCGTGCTGATATTCAAAAAAGAATTGCACAATTGAGAACAAGACTTAATAATAATGCTAAAGTTCAGGAAAATGAAGAACCTGCCGAAAATCCTGAACTTTTATTAACAGAATTAGAGGATTTGACTTCTCAATTAAATGATTTGATAATAAAGATAAATAGAACAAATACTCTTTCAAAAATTGATGGAATTTCATTGGTAGAATTAATTGCTAAAAGAGACACACTTTCTCAAAAGGCAGGGATTTTACGTGAATTTGTTGAAATTGCAAGTCAAAAGGTAGATTTATATTCTACAACAGAAATAAAAGTTTTTAGTACAGTCAATGTGCCAAAACAACAAAAAAAGCTAGATAAATTATCTAAAGAAATTCGTGAAACTGATACAAAATTACAGCAAGCAAACTGGACTATTGATCTAGTTGAAGAATGAAAAATATAATTTTAAATAAAAAAATTTGGCGTAGATATTATTAAGGTGAACATAAACCTTTGGATATTAGGGAAAAAATATCTTACAATGGAAGTAAAGTAATGCGGGGAAGTTACAAAGTTATAGTTAATCCCAGTATTGTTACATCTGTACGAATTATTGTAATTGTTACTACCGTATGTTAATTAATAATATTGAGGATGGGTTGTGGGATTGGTTTTGCTATGTAAAAATTTATAAGGAGAGAAAATATTTTATGAAAAAAATAGGACTTGTGCCACGTTTAATTATTTCAATAGTTCTTGGTATTTTGCTAGGATTAGTTTTACCGAGTCCAGTTATAAGGATTTTTGTTACATTTTCATCGTTGTTTAGTAAATATTTGTCGTTTATTATTCCATTTATGATTATTGGGTTTGTTGTAACTGGAATTTCAGATTTACGACATGGAGCTGGGAAATTGCTTGGTATTACAACTTTGATAGCTTATATTTCTACAATTGTTGCAGGAACGCTTTCATATTTTATGGCAATTAGCATTTTTCCAAAAATTCTTAATTTTGCTTCATTTGTAACAGTAGAACATCCTGAAAAAAATCTTTTGACAGCTTATTTTGACATTCCTGTTACACCAATGTTTGATGTAACTTCAGCGATTATTTTCGCATTTATAATGGGACTTTCGATTAGTTGGCTTAGAAATAATGGAGAAGGGCAGACTACCTACAATCTTTTTCGGGAATTTTCAAAAATAATTACAAAGTTGTTAAGCACATCAATTATTCCGTTACTTCCAGTTTATATTTTTGGAACATTTATGAATATGACTTACAGTGGACAAATTTTTGCAACACTTTCAATATTTTTTAAAGTATTTATTTGTGTAATAATTTTGCATATCTTATATACTGCAGCTTTATTCATATTTGCTGGCGGACTTTCAGGAAAAAATCCGTTTGTTTGTATGAAAAATCAGATTCCTGGATACTTTACAGCTCTTGGAACACAATCTTCAGCTGCTACAATCCCAATAAATATTGAGTGTGCTAAAAGAAATGGAACATCGCCTGAAATTCGTGAATTTGTAGTTCCTTTATGTGCCACAATTCATTTGGCTGGAAGTATTATTACAATTACAAGCTGTGTTGTTACTGTACTTATGATGCACAATATGTCCTACGGAATTTCAACAATTTTCCCATTTATAATGGTTCTTGGTGTAGCAATGGTAGCAGCACCTGGAGCACCTGGAGGAGCCATCATGTCTGCACTTCCATTTTTAGGAATGGTTGGAATTGCTTCCAGCAGCCCAATAGCTTCACTATTAATTGCACTTTACATAACACAGGATAGCTTTGGAACAGCGGCTAATGTTTCTGGAGATAATGCGATTGCCATTATAGTTGACTGGATATATCATAAATTTATAAAAAAATAAAATTAGTATGATTGAAAAAGTAGAAAATTTATGCTATAATTAATCTATAAAGGTAATGGATATACTCCATTTTAAGGTAAAAAATAGCGAGAAAAATACCTTCTTCTTAGTTGAAGGGGGTATTTTTTTATGTTATAATATTTTTGGGTTCGCTACCCAACCTTGAAATGGAGGGAGGTGAACAGTAATGATGAATGGTGATGTTGTTACTTTCATTGTTATGGTTATAATTTTGTATATAATCTTTAACAAATAGATGACAAATTGCCATTTTTTGCCTCCAAGATCTGCAGGAAATTATAACCTGCAGGTTTTTCCATAAAAATTATGAATATAATAAATTTTAATACTAAATTATATTTGAAAAATAGAAATTATATTTTATTTATTTCATAACAGGTGGTTATGTAGCAGGAATTATAACAAAGCTATTATTTTAGTAGGAATAGAAGAAAATAATAAAAAAAGTGAATTACTAATTAATTTTAGTTTTTCACTTTTTATTATGTTATTTTTTTGTTTTTTATATTAGTACCATAAAAGGTTAATTCCATTTTCCTTACATGTTTTTACGATTTCTGGTGTCCATACAGAAGCTTGAACTTCTCCAATGTGGGCTTTTTGTAATAAAAACATGCAGATTCTTGATTGTCCGATTCCTCCACCAATTGTTAATGGTAATTCATCGTTTAAAAGCATTTTGTGGAAATCAAGATTTTTTCTTTCTTCTAGGTTTAATTCTTTTAATTGACGTTCTAATGAAGCTTTGTCAACACGTATTCCCATTGAAGATAGTTCTAGTGCTCTGTCTAGGACTGGATTCCACATAATTAGATCTCCGTTTAATTCCCAGTCATCATAATCTGGAGCACGTCCGTCGTGTCTTTGTCCAGAATTTAACATTTTTCCAATTTGCATAATAAAGATTGCTTTGTGTTCTTTTGCAAATTTGTCTTCTCTTTCGTTTGGAGTTAATTCAGGATATAAATTTTCTAATTCTTGAGAAGTAATAAAAGTAACTTCTTTTGGCAAGAATTTTTCAAATTTTTCAAATTTTTCAGTCAATTCTTTTTCTGTATTTAAAAAGGCTTGATATATTTTTTTAACAGTTGCTTTTAAAAAGTCAATATTTCTATCTTCTTTTGAAATAACTTTTTCCCAGTCCCATTGGTCAACGTAAATTGAATGCATATTGTCTAAATCTTCATCTCTTCTTATGGCATTCATATCTGTATAAATACCTTTTCCTTTTTCGACACCATATTGTTTTAATGCGATTCTTTTCCATTTTGCAAGTGAATGTACAACTTCCAATGTTACATCTGGCATTTCCTTCATTTCAAAAGCCACAGGACGTTCAACGCCGTTCAAATTATCATTAATCCCAACAGACTTTCTAACAAACATAGGTGCTGAAATTCTTGTTAAGTCTAATGCTTTTGCAAGTTCTCTTTCAAAACAGTCTTTTACAGCTTTTATTGCAATTTCTGTTTCCATGATTCCATATTTTGGATCATAATTTTTTGGAATTATAGTTTTTGACATATACTCTCCTTCTTTCTCAATTTTTTATTCTACCTTTAGATGTTATCAAAATTATTATATATTGTCAAATTTTTTTAAATTAAGACTATTTTTTGTAAAAATAATTCTTTTTTTGATTAATTTTTAGATAAATTTTTTTGTAGAATAGATAAGAGCTGTTATTTATGATAAATTTTTTTAAAATAAATATATATTAATATTGTAATGATTATAAGAGATGTGTATTTTATTAAAGTTTTTTCTGAGACCTAGAAACTCTTTAAAATATGGGAATCCCATAGATACGTATATTTGTCATTTTATAAAAATATGTACAAAAATGTATAATTTTTTAACAGTAGTATACAGGTAATATACAGGTAATACACAAGAAAAATTAAAAAAAAGCCGGGATAATTCCCAGCAATTTAATTTATTTTTTCCAATTCTTTTCTCATCTTTTCAATATTAGTATGTGTATATCTCTTAGTCATGCTTATATTGGTGTGCCCAATCATTCCAGTTATGGCACTCTCATTATTTGACACCTCGGTTATCATTGTAGCAAAGGTGTGTCTGGTATCGTGTATGGTGTGCTCCATTCCTAATTTGGACATTATCATTTCAAATTCATTTTTCCGGAAATTGTTGTATACATAATAATTTTTTCCCGTTTTGTTAGGAATGAGATATTCTGTTTTGTTTTCCATCCGTTTAATTACAAGTGGAAGTATTTTTGGGTGTATCGGAATTATACGGTTTTTTCCTGCTTCGGTCTTGCTTCCTCCAGTAATTATGTTTTTTGTCAAATCCACATTTGACTTTGGAAGTTTCAGAAGTTCATTTACCCTCATGCCGGTATAAATTAATATAAGTATGACATCCGCATATCTTAGTTCTTTAATGTTATCCCAAAGCAGCGATATTTCTTCTTCAGTAAATATCTTCCTAACTATTTTAGCCTTATGCTTAGGGAGTTTAATAAATTTGCTGTAATCCTTGCTTATTATATCCATTTCCATAGCCTGCTCAAAAATCATGTTTATGTAGGATTTTACACGTTTAAGAGTTCCGGTTGCTAAGGAAAGGCTGTCAATAAAGTTTTGAAGCTCCACCGCTTTAATACTGCTTATCTTCTTATTGTGTAAAGGTTCTAAATAGTTGTAGTATGTCCTGTATGTCTTCATAGTTCCTGCTTCTATTCGGTTTTCTTTTTTCTTCATGCACATATCCATTACCTCTTTCAATGTTATGTCGGCTAAATGGACATCGTATGGGTTGATATTGTATTCAGCAAGGGCCTGCATAGCCGCTTTCCTGTTTTCAAAATATCCTATATATTTAAAAATTTGTTTTCCTTTATCGTTATAGCCAATTGTAATTCTGGCACCAAAAGGTTTTCTTCTTTTTCCACCTAGTTTTATAACGGATCCGTATCCATTTGGATTTTTCATAAAAAAATCACACTCCTTGTATTGAATTTTAAAGGTTTGTGTGATATACTTTTACTGGTGTTTGTGAGTATATCACATTACTTAGTCCCTATTGCCGTAGGGGCTATTTTTTTGTTTATTTTTTACTTTTTATCAATTCTTCACCATCGAATATAAATGACGTCATCGTTTCTTTTATAAGTCTAATAGTTGTTTCTTTTTAGTTTGAAATTCTTCTTCCGAGATTATTCCCTTATCCATTAAATCCTTAAATTTAAGAATTTCGTCAGGAACAGATATCTCAGATTTATTTTCTAACTGATTTGGGCTACTTTCATCAAATGTTGATTTAACACCAACTAAGGTTTTTAAGATAGCTCGGTAAACCTTATCGTCAACATCAACAACGCACTCTTGTCCATCTTTAAATTTAAGAGCTATGAGTTTACTCTTTTTATTCTTTGCACTCAGTCCTGCAAGTAAACCAACAGGTCCCAATAAAGCTGCCCCAATAGCACCTCTCATTACTGCACTTGAGGCAGATTTTGTGCTTGTTGCGTCCAGAATTTCATAATTTGTTACTTGTCCTTTGAGTTCTAAAGTTTTCAAGAACCCTGTCTGTATGTATGGGGAACCCAAGGCTTGATTTATTAACTTACCTTGATATGCCCCCGCAATAACTCTGTTTTTTGCCATATAAATCACTCTCCTTTCTGTGATTTTTTTATTTTAGTAGATTGAACACTAAAATAAAAAGTCATCTTCATCGCTGTTAACTTCATCTTCATCTTCACTACTGACTATATGATAATCTACTTTTGGTTTTGATTCTTCAATAAAGCTATCAAAGAGATTCGGATTTTCAAAGTTGCAGTATTTTACATCTTTTTTAAAAACCCAACCTAGCCTGTTTTTGGAAAACTCTCCACTAACGTTAAAAACTTTTTTTATATCATCCTTATCTAAAGGCATTCTTATGTACTTTTGTAATTCTAAAATAACTTTGGATGGAGCTAAAAGATTTCGACAAAAACAATTAGCTTCTTTTTCTAATTCGTCTATAACTTCCGAATTATTGCAAATTAAATCTTTTTTATGTAGTACATGATGGTTTAGAATAATGTGTCCTATCTCATGTCCTAAGGTAAAACACTTTCTTTCATCAGGCATCATCCAATTGTAATGAATTGTAAAGATTCCATTTTCGTATGTTGTGAAGCCTTCTTGCGAAATGTCGCAGTTTTGGTCAAAATCTGTATACTGTTTTAATCGCCATCCGTTGTTCACTATTATTTCCTCTAATTTCGCAACCGTCAAAGGATAATGATTGAAAAGTCTTTGTTCCTCTATAAACTCTACTAACATTTTGCACACGTGTTCGTATTGTGCTTTGTACTTCGCTGTCAATGTATATCCCACCTCTTTTATTTTTTCATTTGTTCAATCATATTATTTAGTAAATCTATCTGATTATCATCTAATCCTTTTGCATTTCTTGCAAGAATTGTAGCTTTTGCACTATCTTCATCTTCCCCATTTACCAGATAATCAATTGTAACCCCTAGATATTTCGCAACTCTTTGAAGTTTATCTCCTGTGGGTAAAGATTTATCCCAACGACGAATTACTCCATTTCCGATATCTGCTCTTCTTTCTAATTCGGCAATTGTGATTCTTTTCTGTGCGACTAAAAATTTAATCCGATCTAAAATACTTTCCATTTTATCCTCCTAAAAATAAGGGTTCAACATTGTTTTTAAAAAATGTCAAAAAACCTATTGACAATTAGGAATAAATACAGTATAATGTATTTAAGCTAAAAACAAAGCATAATGACCCATAAATTACAAGATATTTATAAATGTGGATTTGATAAGTGTCATTTACGTAATATCTTATTTTTATGCTTTAATTTTAGCACAAAATCTAAATTTAGTCAACATAAAAACTAAGTTATTTTAACTGAAAAGTGAGGTGGTGAAATTTGAACAAACAGGAATTTGAGATCGCCGTAAAAACAGCTCTAATAAAAAATGAGAAATTAAATTTATCGAAATTGGCGAAAAAACTGGGAATTAGTGCAGCATATCTTTCTGATGTAGTGAGAGGAAATAGAAAGGCTGAACATTACAGAAAAAGAATTTGTGAGATCCTAGATTTGGACTACGAAAATTTAAATTAAGAAAGTGAGGAAATTTAAATGTGTGAAATTTCAAATGTAAATGGAATGAGCAGTTTAGAAATTGCAGAAATTGTAGGAAAGGAACACAATAAAATTTTAAGGGACATTAGGGATGAAGTAGAAAAGCTAGAAAAACAAGGTATTAGAGCCGAAGCCATTTTTGGACTGGGCGAATACATAGATAAAAACAATCAGAAAAGACCTATGTACGTCCTTACAAGAGAAGGGGTACTTCAGCTGGCCGCAAGATACAGTGCAGTAGTCAGATTCAGGCTGATTGAAAAAGTAACTGTTCCAGGAAATTCGGTATCAGTACCACATCAGTTATTAGCACAGGCACAGTACCTTGTAGATGTGGAGAACAGGCTAAGCACTGTTGAAGGAAACATGGCGGGATTACAGAAAGGTATATCAAGGCTCGAACATAACGAGAGAAGAACAATAACAAGTAACCATTTGACAGTGATAGCCTACGCAAATATGAAAGGTATTAAACCTAACACATATAATTCAAGTGCTGTTGGAAAAAAGGCAACTAAACTCTGTAGGGACAGAGGGCTGTTGACAGGAACTGTTGTGGATAGCAGATATGGTTATATAAACACTTACCCTATTGAGGTCTTGGACGAGATATTTTTTGGGTAAATTAAAATCGATGAGTATGACAAATATCTGAAAATTAGAGAAGAGGAAGGTGATTGAGTGAAAAGAATTTTTAAATTAGGTTTGTTATTTTTAATAGGAATTTTGATTTACCTAAAAGGAGAGTAATAAGTTATGCAGCGCCATAAATATACATACTGGACAACAGAAGAACTTCAGACATTAAGAATTTTAAGATTTGTGGAAGGTCTCCCGTACAACGAGATAGGTATTGCGTTAAATAGAAATTGGCAATCCTGTTGCAATGCAGTTCATAAGTATTTCAAAAAAGAACTTGAAGATTATAAAAACAAGAAAAAATGTAAAGAAGAACTTATTTATGAATTGGCAGAAAAAGGAATTAAACGGGCGGCTATTGCTAAAAGATTGGGAATAAAAATACCAGCAGTAGATTATGTCATTCATATTAAAAAAAATCGTTTAAGGGCTAAGTAATGACAACAAACACCAAAAAAAATTAAGGGACGGCAATCCCAGAAAGGAAAAAAGCTATGGAAGTTTCGGAATCCTGGATAAGGAAACAGGCTACAAAATTACAATTATCAATAAAGGAAGCCGCTGAATTTGTCGGCAAAGGGCAGCAGTATGTGAGAGTGGGCCTGCAAAAAGGAAGACTTAAATTTGGAACAGCGGTACCTAAATTTAAAGACGAAAATGAAAGAGAAGCAAGAAGAAGGGCTGGGAAGCACAATTGGGATTATGACATTCAGCGTATTCAAGTTGAAAAGTACGTTGGGATAACTTATGAAGAATTTTTAAAAATGAAATTTGGAGGAATTTAAAATGAAATATGATGCTTTAGTAATGGTAAACAACCAAAACAAGGAAACGAGAAGAAAAATGGAAGAAAGAAAAATTAAGAACAGAATCAAGAAACTTGTAAGAAAGTTTGGGCTATCAAAATGACAGTCAGGGAAAAACTTGAAATAGAAATGGACAAGGAAGAGATTAAGAAATGGGAGGGAAAAAATGCTGACAGTGAAAAATCTGATAAAGGTACTGCTCCTGGTAACCGCAACAATTCTCATTCAGCTGGAAGTGATTAAGGAAAAAGGTCGATGGGTCGCTGGTGGAAACTTGGTGTTTCCAATACTGCTGGCTGTACTTCTTTGGTGGAACTGGTTTTTTAAGAAAAAATTGAAATGATGGAGCAGGTTATGAAACTGAAAAGGAAATTAAGAAAGCAGAAGGAAAAGCAGGAACTGGTGTCAAAGGCACTGGATTATAAAGAGTTTTCAACACAGAAGAATGAAAAGACAAAGGTTTTCTCAATGATGGCACTGTCAAATCTGTGCAAGCATTACAGAAATTATTTCACCATACCTAATATCACAGACGAAAATCTTGTAAATGGTGATACAAAAATACCTGTGCTGACTGAGAAAAATACGCTTTGGTGCACTTTTAAGCTTGAGGACATTATTCAAAGAACTTTCAGGGCTGTGAGCAGGCTTATACAGGAATATGAGTACGAGGATCTGCAGAATCCGAACCAGCGTAAGATAAAAGATTTTAAAAATGAATTTGTGATTGTTGAGTTTTCCAAGATGTATCAAAAGGAACTGTTGGAATTAAAGTTCAGATTTGGTAAATATCTGAAAACCAATTACAAAGAAACCGAGAAGGCTTTAAAAGAGATGATTGTACTGTTTGCCTACTATGAGATATTTAAAAAGCAGATTCAGGACAAACTGAATGATTTCAGTAAAAACAACAGGATGTACATGAAAACTTTTATCACGAAGACTGACAGGAAGTTTGAAGAAATAAAAGACGCCATTATAGAAGGCGGAGAACCTGACTCCAAAAAGGATATGCTGGAGCTTCTGAAATTTGAGGAGGCTGGGATTAAGATTAAATGGGTTGGGTACAGCAGGAAAACGGCTTTGAAAATGAAACTTCAATGAATAAATTAAAAATAGCGGAGGTATAAAACATGATTGGAATTCAAGTAGATGAAGACGAACTTTTGATAGACGGAACTATTAAATGTGAATCAGAAGAGGATTATTATATGATACTTGATGAGCTTTACAGGGATAGAAGGGAGGAAATAGAAAATGAGAACTTTGACTGATGTTCCAATAGGAATAAACGGAAAAATTCATTATGCAGATGTTATAGTACATGGAACTGTTTCAGAAAAGTCAGAATGGATTTTGGAAGAGTTTAAGAAGCTGCCGCTTTATCTTCAGGAAAAAATGCTGAAAGATTTGGAAATACTAAAAAAAAAATGCCGATACTGCAAATATCGACAACATATAAAAACAAACTAAGTAATTATACCACTAAGAAAGGAAAAATACAATATGTCAGAAAAGTCAAATGCGACAGTAAGAACATGGGAACTTTTGGAAGCTGTTAAAATTGTAGAAAATTTTATAAGTACTGAAAAAATAGGGAAAGAATACCTTAAAGGAATTTGTATTGAAACAAACCAAAAAGAGAACATATTGATTTTGAGAACAACAGATTTAAAAATATCTGCAAAAGTTGAAATGTTAGGACAAGTAAATAAGGCTGGGAAAGCTGTGGTTTCGTGTAAAATCTTTAAAGATTTAATAAAAGGCATTTCTTGTGCTAATGTCAACATAGCAATTGAAAAAGAAAAAATAGTTATTCAAACAGCAAATTCTAAAAGCTTAATTTCATTAATAGAGGATGTAGAGTTCCCAGTATGGCCTGGGGTAGACAAACTAAAATATTATTCAGTACAAAAATCAGATTTGAAAAATATATTTGAGAGTGTAAAATTCTCTGCTTCAGTTAATCCTAAAAATGAGGCAATGAATTGTGTAAAACTTGAGTACGAAGAAGAGAAATTAAAAGCTGTTGGAACTGATACGTATAGATTGTCCTATGCCGAAATTGATTTGAAAGATGGCGAGAGTCATCCTGAAGAAAGACTTAATGCAAGCGTTCCTTTGAAAACGGTTAATGGACTTGTTAAATCTATGAAATCAAAATTAGGAATTCCTAGAGAAAAAGTACTGATTGTTTGTGATGGCGATAAGGTACTGTTCAGATTTGCAGGAATTGAAATTGTATCGGATTTAACTAAGTTAGAATTTCCGGATTATAAAACTATAATTAAAAATTTGAATGTGGGTAAACAAGCAGTTCTTCACACAAAAGATTTTATTGCTGTGCTTAAGAGGGCTTACTCCATAGCAAAAGACAACAAGGAAGCTAAAAATAGTGCAATATTTGATTTTAGCCAAAATAAACTGACAATAAAATCAATTGATGAATACTCGGAGTTTAGAGAAGAAATCACAACACTTTACATTGGAGAGGATTTAAAAATATCATTGAATGTAAAATTTTTAATTGACTTTATTGGTAAAGTTAAGGATAAAACAACAGTGATTAAAATGTTAGACAATAAAAGTACTGTACTTGTAAAAGGTGAAACTGATGATAATTGGATATATCTGACAATGCCTTTGGCATTGAGAGAATACTAAGAAAAGAGGTTGAATAATGAAACTGAAAGTACAAAAAAAACATTTGTCAAATGAAAGCAAAATAGAAGAAATTATAAAATTGATGAAGGAGATATTAAACAATGGAATTAAAATTAGTAATCGAGATTGAAGAAGGAAGCAAACCAATAATTAAAGAGTTTTCAAAGGCGTTATTAGCACTTGGGAATACTACAACAATTACAAATCCTGCCAGAACAGTAGTTGGAAAAATCCAGAAATTTATGCAGATGACACCCGCAGAAGATGATTATGTTAAACAAGAGATGAAAAATTGGCAGACTAACGATGTAAAAGGAGTTGAAGCGGAAAATGACACTGTGGAAAAGTCTGAGAACATTGTGGAAAAACCTCAAAAGAAAGTTGAGAAGAAGCCGAAAGAAGAAGCCAAAACTGTAGAAACAGAAGCGCCTAAAAAAGAAGAAAATGTTCCAGCGGCTGCTGTTCCAACTTTAACACTTGAACAGTTAAGAGCTGGATGTGCTGAAATGTCAAGACTTGGAAAAGGTGCTGAGTTAAGAAATCTTATAAGAGAAGTTTACAAAATACCAAAACTGGATGACCTGGATCCTAAAAACTACGAAAATTTTGCGGATAATTTAAGAGAGTTAGGAGTAAGAATCTAATGGAAGGAAACCACAAGGATAGAAGCCATGCCCTGCTTAGTGCAAGTGGGGCTAGCAGATGGATGAAATGCAACCCAAGTGCAAGGCTTGAGGACATGTTTCCTGATTGTTCAAGCGAGTATGCGGAAGAGGGAACTTTAGCTCATGAAATGTCGGAGCTGAAACTGACAAAATACTTAAAACCTATGAGCCTTCGTACATTCAACAGCAAAATGAAAAAGCTGAAGTCTCATAAGCTGTACAAACCTGAAATGGAAAATTACACGGATGTTTATGTGGATAATATAAAGGAGCTTCTGATGTCGTTTGTCAAGCCAGGTACAGCTGAGATTGAAAAAAAAGTTGACTTTAGCGAGTATGTTCCGGAAGGCTTTGGGACTTGCGACTTTGTTACAGTAGATAATGGAACTTTGTACATACGTGATTTAAAGTATGGGAAAGGTGTGCCAGTATCGGCACAGGATAACCCACAGCTTATGCTTTATTCACTAGGTGCTTATCTTGAATTTTCACTGTTCAATGACATTGAAAATATAAATATGGGAATTATACAGCCGAGACTGGACATCGTAAGCATATTTGAGATTTCAGCAGACGAACTCATGAAATGGGCAGAAAACGAAGTCAAGCCCAATGCTGAAAAAGCATTCAAAGGTGAAGGTGATTTCAAGGTCGGACAATGCACGTTCTGCAGGGCAAAGGCTCTATGCAGGGCTAGAGCGGAAGCCAATATGTCACTTGAAACAGAGATGAAACTTAAAGGGAATATTTTAAGCAATGAAGAAATGGGAGAAATTCTTAACAGGGCAAGGGATGTCGTAAAATGGGTTAAGAATATTGAGAATTACTGCCAGCAAGCAATACTTCGAGGAGAGTATGTGCCAGGATGGAAAGTTGTCGAGGGCAGATCTGTAAGAGCGTTTTCAGATACCGAAAAGGCAATGGAAGTTCTGAAGGAAAAAGGAGTTGCAGAAGAGCTGATGTACGAAAGAAAAATGCTTACGTTGACACAGCTTGAGGGAGTAGTAGGGAAAAAAGATTTCAATGAGTATGTAGGGGATTTCATAATAAAACCTAAAGGTAAACCTACGTTAGCGCCGGAGTCAGATAAAAGGGCTCCATATGTAAATGATGTTATCAATGCAAGTGATGATTTTATAAATTTAGATAATAATGGAAAGGATGATTAGAATGGAAAATTTAAACGGAACTAGAGTAACAGTAAGAGGGAGATTAAGCTATGTGCATGTATTTAAACCGCATGCATCAGTACCAGGAGCAGAGGAGAAGTATAGCACAACGGTTCTTGTACCAAAAACTGATGTGAAAACAAAGCAGAAAATAGATGCAGCAATAAAAGCGGCTACAGAGTTAGGAGTATCAGAAAAATGGGGAGGAAAAATGCCAAATACAGTATTTACCCCAATTTGGGACGGAGATGGTGTGAATAATAGTGGAGACCCGTTTGGTCCTGAGTGTAAGGGGCACTGGGTGTTTACAGCTTCCGCAAAAGTTGACTATCCTCCACAAGTAGTTGATAGAAGAGTGCAGCCCATAACAGATCAGAGTGAAATTTACAGTGGATGTTACGCAAATGTGGCGGTTAATTTCTTCCCGTATCTATTCCAAGGGAAAAAAGGAATAGGCGCAGGATTAGGAAACGTACAGAAAATTAAGGACGGAGAAAGCCTTGCAGGTGGAAGAACTGCCGAACAGGATTTTGATGTTGTCGATGATGAAGATGACGCTTTATATTAATAAAAATTTAGATAATCACGTGGGTTTATCCTGCGTGGTTGTTTCAAACTAAGGAAGGATAAAAATCAGATGGATGTATTAAACATAGATATTGAAACGTTCAGCAGTGTGGACATAGCAAAAGCGGGGCTTTATAAATATGCTCAGAGTGATGATTTTGAAATCCTTCTTTTTGCTTATTCGCTAAACGGTTCTGATGTAAAAGTTGTAGACCTAGCTCAAGGGGAAAAAATCCCCATTGAAATAATTGAAAGATTAAACGATGGGAAAACTTTACTGCGAGCCTATAATGCCGCATTTGAGTGGAGCTGCCTTAATCAGGCTGGATATCCAACATCATTAAATCAGTGGGAGTGCACAATGATTCACGGCTATTATGCAGGCTATCCTGGCGGACTGGAAAAAGTTGGTAAGGCACTAGGATTTAAGGATGACAAGAAAAAATCAGCAACAGGGAAGGCTCTTATAAAATACTTCAGTGTTCCCTGCAAGCCTTCAAAGAGAAACGGTGAGAGAACTAGAAATATGCCCCACCACGAACCTGAAAAATGGCAACTGTATATCGAATATAACAGGCAGGATGTTGTGGCAGAAATGGCAATTGCCGACAAACTGAAAAGCGTCGTTGTTCCTGAATTTGAATGGGATTTGTGGAGAACCGACGTAAGAATGAATGCTAATGGAATCAAGATTGATACGCGACTTGTTGATAGTGCCTTGTATGTAAGTGATACCTGGAATGAGCATTTAATGGAAACTGCAAGACAGATAACAAAGCTGGACAATCCAAACAGTACGGTTCAATTGTCGAAATGGTTAAAAGAAAACGGTGTAGAAGTAGAAAACTTACAAAAAGCAACTGTGAAAAAACTGATTGATGAAACTTCAGGGAATGTGAAGAAAGTGCTTGAGATAAGGCAGGAGCTTAGCAAGACAAGTACTAAAAAATATGTGGCAATGAGAGAAGCACTTGGAAACGACGGAAGAGTAAGAGGGCTTTTGCAGTTCTACGGAGCCAACCGTACTGGACGCTGGGCTGGAAGGCTTGTTCAGGTTCAGAATCTTCCACGAAACTACTTGGCGGATCTTGACGACGCAAGGGAAATAGTAAAAAGAAGAGATGTTGACACGTTAAGCGTTTTATACAGCAACATACCTGATACTTTGTCACAGCTAATCCGTACAGCTTTTGTTCCAGAGGAAGGGAAGAAGTTTGTAATTGCAGATTTTTCGGCGATAGAAGCAAGAGTGATTGCCTGGCTTGCTGGAGAGCGGTGGAGAACTGAAGTATTCAGGACTCACGGAAAAATTTACGAAGCGTCAGCTTCACAGATGTTCGGAGTTCCAATTGAATCAATCGCAAAAGGCAAAGAAAATTATCATTTGAGACAGAAAGGGGAAATTGCTGAACTTGCATTGGGATATCAAGGTGGACCCGGTGCATTGACTGCAATGGGTGCGATAGACATGGGGCTTACTCAGGAAGAGCTGCCTGAAATAGTACGGATGTGGCGAAATTCAAACCGCAGAATAGTTGACCTATGGTACAGCCTTGGAAACGCTGCAGTAGATGTAATTGAATCAGGCTCAAGGGTAGTAGTAAAAGACTTGTTATTAAGCAGGGAAGGTGATTTGGCAAATGGTATGGATTTTTTTACCATAACACTTCCAAGTGGGCGTAAATTGTACTATGCTAACCCTGGAACTAGGGAAAACAGTTGGGGATCACGAGTTATTACTTACAAGTCGAGTAATCAGACAAGCGGAAAATGGGAAACAACAGATACTTATGGCGGGAAATTAACGGAAAATGTGGTTCAGGCTATCGCAAGAGACTGCCTTGCCGTGTCAATAAAAAGATTAACTGAAAAAGGATTTAAAATTGTAATGCACATTCACGATGAGGTGGTCATTGAAGCACCTATGGAAACATCTGTAGATGAAGTGTGTGAGATAATGGGGCAGGATATTGAGTGGGCTGAGGGGCTTATATTAAGGGCTGACGGCTTTGAAACATTGTATTATAAAAAGGATTAGTGAAAGGAGGAAAAATGACAAATAGGGAAATAGTAATATCGACTGCCGGGAGCAGAAAAGAAACTCACTGGAAAATCGAGAAGCTGCTGTGGAGTGAATTTATTAAAAGGCTTGAAAATCCTACAAGGACAACTGAAACATATGAAAGTTTTATGAAGCTGAGAAAATCACAGCAGGATAACCTGAAAGATGTTGGTGGATTCGTTGCCGGAGAACTGAAAGACGGAAAGCGTAAAAATACAAACTTGTTAAGCCGTTCGTTAATTACCCTGGATCTTGACAACATTCCGAGTGGGGAAACAAAAGAGGTTATGGAAAAGGTGAAAAATTTAAATGTGTCGTATGTAATACATCCTACCCGTAAGCATTCTGAAGTGGCTCCGAGATTGAGAGTTATGTTTCTTGCAGACAGGGATATGACACCTGATGAGTATGAACCTGTATCAAGAAAAGTTGCCCAGAGATTAGGGATTGAAATGTGCGACCCTACAACTTTTGAACCTGCAAGGCTGATGTTCTGGCCAAGCTGTTCGCAGGATGTAAACTATAAAATTTATTATAGTTTTAACCTTGAAAACCCACCTGTATCGGTTGACGGTACGCTTAATCTATACGACGACTGGAAAAATATGAGTGAGTGGCCACAAGTTCCTGGAGCTGAAAAAGTTACGGATAGGCTTCTTAAAAAACAGGAAAATCCATTAGAGAAAAGCGGACTGATTGGGGCCTTCTGCAAAACTTTCACGATAGCTGAAGCAGTGGAAAAGTTTATTCCGGAAGAGTATGAGATATCAGATGACGGAAAAAGAATGACATACACTCAAGGAAGCACATTTGGTGGAGCAATAATTTACGATGATGTTTTTGTCTATTCGCACCACGCAACAGATCCTTGTAGTGGGAAACTGTGTAACGCTTTCGATATGGTAAGGCTTCATAAATTCTCTGATATGGACGCAGATTCAAAGGAAGGAACACCTACGAGCAAACTGCCTTCATTTACTGAAATGTCAAGACTTGCAAGAGAAATAAAAGAAGTGTCAGCAATATTGAATAAAGAAAGATACGAAAAGGCAGCACAGGATTTTACGACAATTGATGACAAGGATACAGATGTTGAGTGGATGAACCTGCTGGCAGAAAATGAGAATGGAAAGTATTTAAAGACTATAAAAAATATAGAAATTGTACTGGAAAACGATATAAATTTAAAAGGAAGGTTTGCAATAGATGAATTTGCAAACAGGGCAATGGTTATGGGAACTACGCCATGGGACAATAGAAATGAAATAAGGCAGTACGAGGAAGTGGATGACAGCGGTTTAAGAAACTATCTTGAAAACAGGTATGGTCTTACCGGAGAAAACAAAGTCAATGATGCACTTCTGCTAGTTTCCCACAAAAGACGATACAACAGTGTAAGGGATTACCTGGAGAGCGTTAAGTGGGATGGAAAGCCTAGAGTAGAAATGCTTCTGAGAGACTATCTCGGTGCGGAGGACAGCATTTATACAAGGAAAGTAATGAAGGTATCTTTGGCGGCTGCAGTTGCGAGAGCCGTTGAAGGCGGAGTCAAGTATGATTACATGCCTATATTTACTGGAAAGCAGGGAATTGGTAAAAGTACATTCTTAGCAAAACTTGGAAAAAACTGGTATTCCGACAGCCTTCAGACTTTTGAGGGCAAGGAAGCTGCTGAAATGATTCAGGGAACATGGATTAATGAACTTGGAGAACTCACAGGATTTAACCGAAGTGAAACAAATTTGATAAAGCAGTTTTTAAGCAAGCGGGACGACATATACCGTAAGGCATACGGAAGGGTTACAGAGAAATATCCTAGGCGATGTGTGTTCTTTGGAACTTCAAATGATTCGGAGTTTCTAAGGGACAGGACAGGAAACAGGAGGTTCTGGCCGGTTGAAGTTGGGATTGTGAAGCCTAAGAAGAGCATTTGGGAAAACCTTGACAATGAAGTTGATCAGATATGGGCGGAAGCCTATATGAATTATATTATCGGAACAGATTTATTTTTAACTGGAGAAGCATTAAAGATAGCGGAACAGAAGCAGGAAGAGCATAGAATTTCAAACGCAAAGGAAGGTATCATATTAGATTTTTTGGAAAAAGATATACCAGAAGACTGGCATAAATGGAACTCAGAAAAAAGAAATGGTTTTTACAGCGGTTTCAATATCGAAGGTATTAGATTGGTTCCAAGAGATAAAGTATGTGCAGTTGAAATATTAGTTGAGTGCTTTGGAATGAAAAAAGGGTACATAAGAAACTCGGACAGTATGGAGATTAATGGAATACTGGAAACTATAAAGGGCTGGGAGCGGATAAGACACCCTTTGAAATACGGTGATTACGGACAGCAAAGGGGATTTAAAAAGGTGAAAAAATAAAACCAACTACAAAAACTACAATCTTTTTGGAACTTTTTAAAATTAAAGGCTGTAAAGAGAAAATCCAACTACAAACTCCGACTACAAAGTACCCCAAAAACTACAAAGTGGTTAATTTCTAAGGAAACTCTAAAAAATAATACTTTGTAGTTTGTTTGGCACTTTGTAGTTGACTTTGTAGTTGCTGAAACCCTTTATTAATGGTACTTAGATTATATTTAACTACAAAAACTACAATCTTTTCTATATAGAGTATAAAATAAAGGAATTAAAGAGATTAAAGGGTATAAATACACGTATATGGAGTATATAAATCCTTTATTTAATAGTCCCTATACACGCACGTGAAAAGTTTGTAGTTTTCTAAAAATTCGGAGGCGGAAATGTCAGAAAAAGAAATTGAAAATTATTTGGTTAGGAAAATAAAAAACAAAAAGGGAATTGCATATAAATTTACGAGTCCTGGAAACTCAGGAGTGCCAGACAGGCTTTGTCTACTTCCAAACGGAAAAATATTCTTTGTTGAATTGAAATCCCCAGGAAAAAAGCCGAGAGCCTTGCAAGTAAATCAGATTATAAAAATAACGAAACTAGGGCAAAGAGTTTATGTGGTGGATTCCAAAGAAAAGGCTGATGAAGTATTGGAAACTGAATTATTTAACTGGAAGGGGGATTAAGAATGGAGTTCAAAGCACACAATTATCAGAAATACTGCATTGAGAAAGTTATTGATACACAAAATGTCGGGCTGTTACTTGATATGGGACTGGGGAAGACAATCATAACGCTTACAGCAATTGATGAACTTAAATTTAACAGGTTTGAAGTTGACAGAGTTCTCATAATAGCACCGAAGAAGGTTGCCGAAAGTACGTGGCTTAATGAAGCGGAAAAATGGGATCATCTGAAGTACTTAAAATTTTCAAGAGTGCTAGGTTCGGAGAAGAAAAGAATAACGGCATTGAATACACCGGCTGACATTTATGTGATAAACCGTGAAAATGTTCAGTGGCTTGTCGAGTATTATAAAAATGACTGGCCGTTTGATATGGTTGTAATTGATGAATTTTCAAGTTTTAAAAACCATGCAAGCAAAAGATTTAAAGCATTGAAACTTGTGCTTGGAAAAATAGACAGAGTTGTAGGGCTTACAGGAACGCCAGCACCAAACGGGTTAAAAGATATTTGGGCACAAATATATCTGCTGGATAAGGGAGAAAGACTTGGAAAGAATATAACGGCTTTTCGTGAAAGATATTTTAACTATTCAAAATATGGCGGAAACCCTTTTGGGGAATATGAGCTGAAGGAAGGGTCAGACAAGTCAATTATGAACAAGATAAGTGATATATGTGTTTCAATGAAGGCGGAAGATTATTTGGAACTTCCAGATATAACCTACAATACAATACCGGTTGAACTAGATAACAAGTCAAGAAAGCAGTATGAAGAACTTGAGAAACAGATGATTTTAGAACTGAACGAGTCCGAAGAAATATCAGTTGCAAGTGCGGCGGCATTGACTGGAAAACTATTACAGCTTTCAAATGGAGCCATTTACGATGAAGAACGTAAGGTTCATAAGATTCACGACTGCAAGATTGAACGTTTTATGGAACTTATAGAAGAGCTTAACGGAAAACCTGCTTTAGTATTTTACAGCTTCCAGCATGACCTGGAAAGGATAAAAAAGGTACTGGCAAAATCAAAGTTAATAGTAAGACAGCTTAAAACTCCGGAAGATGAAAAAGACTGGAACAATGGAAAAATTGACATACTTCTGGCACATCCGGCAAGTGCGGCATACGGCTTAAACCTTCAGGACGGCGGAAACCATGTGATATGGTTTGGGCTTAACTGGAGCCTTGAACTTTACCAGCAGGCGAATAAAAGGCTTCACAGGCAGGGGCAGAAGGAAAAGGTTATAATCCATCACCTTGTGACACAGGATACAAGAGATGAGGATGTAATGAAAGCCCTGCAGAGCAAAGGAGATGTTCAGGAAGAACTTTTACAAAGCCTGAAGGCGAGAATTGAAAAATATAAAAGAGAAGAGGAGAAATAGATGGAACAATGGGAAATGATGGCTAAAATGGTCAAGGAATTTTATTTGGCTTTCAAGCAGGAAGAATTTTTAAATAAGGATATGATAGAAGAGAGAGAGCATTTAAGAGATTTACTGCTTATGGAAGAGAAAACGGAGTACATGAAAGCAGAGATAGAAAATGATACGGTAGGGAAACTAGATGCAGTTGTGGATATGGCTTATGTGTATATAGGAACATTATTGGAGCAATGTAAAGGAAATGTCGACCTTGTTGCGAGAATATTATATTTTGATTCAAGTGATTCAGAATTGATAGAAATATGCGACAAAATTGAGAAGAATAATTTCAATGGGATATTTCTTACAGCATTTAAAGAAGTTCATCGTTCTAATATGACGAAATTAGATAAGAGCGGCCAACCGGTTTATTATATGAAAGGCCCTAAAAAAGGGAAAATAGGAAAAAGTGAACTGTTTGAAGAACCGAAGTTAAAAGAAATTATTGAAGGGGAAGTCGAATAAGTTATGAGAGAGATATTGACTAATAAGGATGTTTTGGGGACAATAACATTTATAGTAATGTTATATATTTTTTATAAATCATTTGAATAAAATTTACAGAGTGCAAATATCAGGAAGGAGAAGCAGAAGTATATGAATGAAAAAGATATAGAGAAAATAGCAGATAAAATTCTAGAGAAAATTAAGAATGATAAGGATATAAGAAAAGATAAGCAATTGACACCTTTTCAAAAAACAGAGAAATTATTATCGGAACTGGAACTGTTAAAAGGTGCTATTGATTCCAAAAATATGCTTATAGAGGATTTGAAGAAAGAGGGAATATCAATTCAGAAAAGAGAAACTGGAGTTAATGTGCAGTCTAGCAAAGTATATTTATCAGAATTAGAAAAAGTAGAAAATAGGATTGAAAAATTACAGGAAGAAATTGCAAGAATAGAAAATGTGATTAGTATGGTTGAAAGAGCCTTGGATACGATTAGGAACGATAAATATTATAATATAATCGAGATGAAATATTTTGAAGATTTGACCTTTGAAGATATAGCCGAGAAATTAAACATTAGTGTAAGAACAGCAAAAAGGCATAAAAACTTTATGATTAGGCAACTGCAGTTAATTATTTTTTCAGATGATGTGTTAAAAAGTATACTAAATTAAAAATTGGCACTTTTTTGGCATTGTATATAATTTTTAATATGTTATAATATGTTAGGATGTAAGAGTATGAGTTAAGTACTTGTCATTAAACCTTAAATTTTTGTAAGTGTAAGACAGTTTAAAAGCTGTCTTTTTTTATAAATATTTTTTAATATATCACCTTGTGATTCGGCAGCCGCTTAGAATTGCAGGGTATTTTTTATTTTTGAGGAGGTGGAGAACTTGACATGAAATTGACAGAGAAGCAAAAAAGATTTGCTGATTATTACATTGAAACTGGGAATGCGACAGAATCTGCCAGAAGGGCAGGTTATAAAGGAAAAAATTTAAATAACGTAGCAAGTGAAAACTTGGCAAAAGTTGGTGTAAAAAGCTACATTGATGAAAAATTAAAGATTATGCAAGATGAAAGAACCGCATCTGCCAAAGAAGTGCTTGAGTTTCTGACCAAATCAATGAGAGGTGAACTTGATGAGGAAATCGTAGTTGTTGAAGGAACTGGCGATGGAACTAGTGAGGCAAGAAAAATAAAAAAACAAATTGGATTACGTGAAAGAATTAAATCGGCAGAACTACTTGGTAAACGATATAGATTGTTTACAGATAAAGTTGAAATTGAAGGAGTTGTGCCTGTTATGATTGTAGGTGAGAGTGAACTTGAAGAGTAAAAAGATAAGACTTCCTGATTTAGTCGGAAAAGGGTATAAGGATTTTTGGAACTTTAAAGGAAGATACAGAGTCTGTAAAGGGAGTCGTGGGAGTAAAAAAAGCAAGACAACGGCATTATTTTTTATTTATTCAATGATGAAATATCCTGGGGCAAACTTGCTTGTGGTAAGAAAAGTTTATCGGACGTTAAAGGACAGCTGCTTTACAGACTTGAAATGGGCTATAAATATATTAGGGGTACAGGATTACTGGTCAGTTAAGGAAAGTCCATTAGAGATAATTTATATTCCTACAGGGCAGAAAATACTATTTAGAGGATTGGACGATCCGCTTAAAGTTACTTCAATAACAGTTGAAACTGGAAATCTATGCTGGGCGTGGATTGAGGAAGCCTATGAGATAAACAAGGAGCAGGATTTTAATATGCTTGACGAAAGTATAAGAGGTACTGTTGAAGAGCCTTTATATAAGCAGATTACACTCACGTTTAACCCTTGGAACGAACGGCACTGGCTCAAAAAAAGATTTTTTGATGTTGAAGACGAAAATATAATGGCAAAGACAACCAACTACATGTGCAATGAATGGCTTGACGACAGTGACAAGAAACTGTTTGAGGATATGAAGAAAAACAACCCTAGACGTTATCAGGTGGCAGGGCTTGGAAACTGGGGAATTGTTGAAGGTCTTGTTTATGAGAATTGGGAAGAGAAAGAATTTGATGTCAATGAAATTTCAAAACGTAAAGGTGTGAAATCAGCTTTCGGACTAGACTTTGGGTATACCAATGATCCGTCAGCATTTTTCTGTGGGCTGATTGATGTAACAAATAAGGAAATTTATGTGTTTGACGAGATTTATAAAAACGCAATGAAAAACCGTCAAATTGCTGAAGAGATTATCAGAAAAGGCTATGGAAAAGAAAAAATTGTGGCAGATAGTCAAGAGCCTAAGTCAATTGACGAACTTTATGATTTGGGATTGAAAGGCATAAGAAAATCAAGAAAAGGTAGGGACAGTATTAATAACGGAGTTCAATATATTCAGGATTATAAAATTATCATTCATCCCAGATGTGTGAATTTCATAACCGAAATATCAAACTATATGTGGGATAAGGACAAGTTTGATAATCCAATAAATAAACCTGTTGATGATTTTAACCATTTAATGGATGCTATGAGATATGCACTGGAGAGCTATTCAAAAGGCCCCACATTTTCTTTTGATTAAGGAGAAAAAATGTTTAAATTTATTAAGAAATTGTTTAGGAGAAAAGATAAAATGGGAGAACAGAATATCAATCTTAGCGAAGTTGAAAATATTATAATGTGGTATTTTGCGAGTCGGAAATATAGAGAAATGAAAGATGGGAATGATTATTATTGTGGGAAACATGATATACTTTTTAGGCAAAGAACAGCTATTGGAGAAAATGGTGAATTGACAGAAATTCATAATTTACCAAATAATAGAATAGTGGATAACCAGTATAAAAAATTGGTAAAGCAAAAAGTAAATTATATAATTTCTAAAACTCCAAGCATTAAAAGTGAGAATCAGGAATATGATAATAAATTAAATGAACTGTTTGATAAAAATTTTCTTAAAATACTAAAAAGAGTAACCACTGATGTCTACAACAATGGACTTGGGTGGTTATTTTTGTATGTTGATGAAACAGGGAAATTGAGATTCAAGAGATTAAATTCAGTTGAGGTTATTCCTGTCTGGCTTGATAATGAGCATGAAGAGCTTGATTATGCAATAAGAGTTTACAGTCGAGAGATTTATAAAAATGGGGCATATAATACTGAAAACTACGTTGAGATTTACAGAAAGTCTGGAGTTGAGTATTACAAAATGAACAATACAAAACTTACAGCAATTGAAAAGAAGGCGTACCTAAGTGTTGATGATAAGCCTTACAACTGGCAGAAAATACCGCTTATATGCTTCAAAGCCGATGAGTTGGAACAATCCTTGCTTAAAAGAGTAAAATCGATACAGGACGCTTTAAACACGCTTATAAGTGATTTTATGAATAACATGCAGGAAGACAGTAGAAATACAATTTTAATTATTAAAAATTATGATGGTGAAAATTTAGGTGAATTCAGAAAAAATCTTTCAACATTTGGTGCTGTTAAAGTTAGGGAAAATGGAGATGTATCAAGTTTACAAGTTGAAGTAAATGCAGGAAACTATGAAAGCATTGTGAAACTGCTGAAGAAAACTATAATTGAAAATGGTGGTGGATTCGACAGTAAGTCTGATACACTTGGGAATAATCCGAATCAGCTTAACATACGTTCAATGTACTCGGACATAGACTTGGAAGCAAATGATTTTGAAACAGAGTTTCAGGCAAGTTTTGAAGAAATGATATGGTTTGTGGCAAATCATTTGAAGAATACTGGACAAGGTGATTTTCTTAAAGAAAAAGTGGAAGTTGTGTTGAATAGAGACATATTGATAAACGAGAGTCAAGCTATTTCAGATATTAGAAATTCGGTTGGGATAATTTCGGACGAAACATTGGTTGCACAACATCCTTGGGTAACAGATGTTCAAGAAGAACTTGCAAGAATGAAAAAAGAAAACTCAGAACAAGAAATGCAAGAGCAAAGTGATTATGGAAATTTTAGGAACGTTGTGCATAATCACAATGGTGATGTAGATGAATGATTATTGGAAAGATAGATTTGTAGAAGAAGAAAAACGTGTTAATGAAATGTCTGTAAAAGAGATAAAGAAACAGCAGGCTGAATACGACAAGGCAATCACTAGGATAAATCAAGATATTGAAATCTGGTACAACAGGATTGCTAAAAATAACGATGTATCTTTAGCAAATGCGAAGGAAATGCTTAATAAGAAAGAAAAACAGGAGTTTAAATGGACTGTGGAAGAGTATATAAAAAAAGGCTCTGGGAAAGAAGGTTTATCATTTCAAAAAGAACTTGAAAATGCAAGTGCAAGGTATCATATAGAGAGATTAGAAGTATTAAAACTTCAGGTACGAGCAAGAATAGAAAGATTGTACGATGATAATGGGAAAGGTTTTGAGAAGTACTTGTCGAAATTGTATAAAGACCAATACAATCATACTTTTTTTGAAATAGCAAAAGGTACTGGCATGGATATTGGTTCAAATTTGTATAAGATGAATGATAAATTGGTAGACACTGTTGTTTCTAGTCCTTGGGCTTCAGATGGAAAACATTTTTCAGACAGGATATGGGAAGATAAAAATAAATTGATAAATACGTTACATACTGAAATGACTCAAGCGTTTATTCGTGGAGACAAGCTAGATACCTTAATAGAAAAAGTTGTTAAAAGAATGAGTGCAAGTAAAAGCAACGTGGCAAGACTTGTCTATACTGAAAGTGCCGCTTATGCTTCTAAAGCTAGAATTAAGACTTATGAGGATTTAAATGTTGAACGATACGAAATTGTTGCAACTCTTGACAGCAGAACTTCTGAAATTTGTCAAAGCCTTGACGGCAAAGTGTTCGAGTTTAAGGATTACGAGATTGGCACAACTGCTCCACCATTTCACGTCAACTGCAGAACAACAACTGCTCCGTATTTTGAAGATGAGGGAGAAGGAGAACGTGCTGCGAGAGATGAAGAGGGAAAAACTTATTATGTTCCAAGTGATATGAAGTATAAAGACTGGGAAGTTGAATACGCAAATAAAAGATTTGTTAATACAACTGTAAAAATTCCTGAAGGAAGATACAGATTACTTGGAAATATTAAAGATTCAAGGTATAATAGTGTAGAAGAGCTTTTGCAAAAATATGAAGAAAAAATAGTTAAAAATACCTATGAAAGTGCTATGGTTGTAACTGAGCGTGGAGAAATATACGTTATAAAGGGTGATAAAGGTTCGTTACCTATGCAAAGAATCGAATCAATACGTTTTGAGAACGCTTCTATAACTCACAATCACCCAGAAGGAAGGCATGAATGGGGATTCAGTGGTGGAGATTTTGACACTTTCAGGAATGGGAAGTTCAAATATATGAGAGCGATTGATGAAAAATATGTGCATGAGTTGTCAAAGGATATGTTTGAGATGGATATGACAGATTTTGATGATGATATTCAAAAACTTAGAGAATTAAATTTTGAAGATGTTGCACAGATTTTACAAAAACTAAATGCAAAAGATAAAAACCTAAACTATAGGAGAAAAAAATATGCTATCAAGAGATCATAGGCTATATAAAGCATTTAAACAAATAAGAGATAAAGAAAAAGAGTATCAGAGAAAAAGAGCCGAAATGGGATGGAGAGGGCTTGATGGACCTTTTACGAAAGAGGAAATTGAGCTTCACAAAGAATTTTTTGAGTTTATGAAAAAAGTTCTAAAAGAAGAAAAAGATTTAGATTTTAAACTTTCAGATCTGTGGGAAATGTACAAGGAAGACAATCAATAAAGAAAAAAACTAATCACGATTATTAATTTAGTCGTGATTTTTTATTTTCGCCTTTTAAGATTTGCAGGCGTAAAAGAACAAATCTAATACTATTTCCCATTAAAGCAATAGATTTATTATAAATTCTATTTAACAAGAGGTCTTGATCCTTTGCCATAAAAAAATAAATAAAATATAATTTCTATTTTTTAAATGGGATTTAGTATAAATCTAATCTCGTTGGCATACAACGTAAAAAATGAATAGGAGTGAATAGATTATGAACAAAGAAGATTTGTTGAAATTAGGTCTGTCAGAAGAACAGGCAGAAAAAGTGCTGTCAGCAAATGCGGAACAGTTGAAAGGATTTATTCCAAAATCAAGATTTGATGAAGTGAATAATACAAAAAAACAGCTGGAAAAAGACTTAAAGGACAGAGATGTGCAGCTTGAAAATTTAAAGAATAGTTCAGGGGATTTGGAAACAATGAAGCAGACTATTGAGAACTTGCAAAAGGATAATAAAGCTGCAAAAGATAGTTTTGACGCTGAACTTGCTAAATTTAAACTGGAAAGTGCAATCGACAACACTTTGCTGAGTTCAAATGCGATTAATATTAAAGCAGTTAAGGCTTTACTTGACATGGGTAAAATTAAACTGGATGGAGAAGTTCTGATTGGTATTAATGAACAGATAGAAGCTTTGAAAACTGCTGAAGACAGCAAAATGTTATTTAAAACAGCGGAATCAAAACCGAAGGAGCCTAACTTTTCAGGAGTTAAACCTGGAGAAGGGAATACAGGTACAGAAGGTGCAAACCAAACAAAATCATTAGGAGACGCCATAATGGCAAGACTGATGGTAAATAAAAATGAATAATAGGAGGTGGCTTATATGCCAATAACATTAGCAGAAGCTAAAAAGAACGTACAGGATGATTTGCAGATTGGAGTAATCGATGAATTTGCAAAAAGTAATTTTATTATGAGTAACATACCATTTGACAACGTGGTTTCGCCTACTGGTGGAGGAACTACAATGACTTATGGTTATACAAGGTTGAAAACTCAACCAACTGCTGACTTCAGGGAAGTCAATCAGGAGTACACACCTGCGGAAGTTTCTAAAGAGAGACATAATGTAGACTTGAAAATCTTTGGGGGATCATTCCAGATTGATAGAATTATTGCAGATATGGGTGGAATTGTTTCAGAAGTTCAATTGCAAATGACTCAAAAAATTAAAGCGGCATCAGCGTTATTTAATGACACGGTTATCAATGGGGATTCAGGAGTAAATGCGAAAGCGTTTGACGGATTAGAAAAAGCAGTTACAGGAAGTACAACTGAATTTATACCAACGGCAGCAATTGACTTATCAGACTCAGCAGCGGTAGACACAAACTACAAACTGTTTTTAGACTTGTTAGACGAGTTTTTAATGGGGCTAGATGGAACACCATCAATGTTAGCTGGGAACACAAAACTGATTGCCAGATTAAGAGCTTGTGCAAGACGTTCAGCCCAATACACTGTTACAATGAATGAATTTGGACAGCAGGTTGAAAGATACGGAGTAATTCCGTTTGTTGACTTGGGAACTAAAGCGGGAACTAATGACCCAGTTTCAACAATAAATGGACAAGGGGAAACTTCTTTATACGCTGTAAGATTTGGTATGGATGGATTTCACGGAGTTGCACCTACAGGAAATGCTTTAATCAAATCGTGGTTACCTGACTATAAAACGGCTGGTGCAGTAAAAACAGGTGAAGTGGAAATGGTTGCGGCAGTTGCATTAAAAGCTACGAAAGCTGCAGGAATTTTCAGAAAAATCAAGGTTAAATAGGAGGATTTTGTATGGGTGTTAAAATATATGCACCAAATGAAAACTATTCAGGAAGTAGTGCTGGAGTAACTTTTGTAAATGGGGTTGGAGAAACAGATAACCTGTATTTGATTGAGTGGTTTAAGGATCACGGATACAAAGTAGATGAAGAAAGCATTGATTCTGAAGAAAAAACTAAGAAAACTAAAAAATAGGTGGTAGCCATGGATTATATCATAGACATCAAGGAAGATGTAAAAAAATATTTAAAGTCGCTGGGTTACGAAGTTGTAGATGGTGACTTATTTTTATTAGACAATTCCATTCAGACAGTAAAGTATTACATCTGTAATAAAACTAACCAAAAGAAAGTTCCCGAAGGATTAAAATATGTCTGGATAAATAGAAGTGCGGCAGAGTTTCTTGATTTCAAATTAAAATTAAATCAGCTTAATATACTAGGATTGAATTTTAACCGTATAGCGAAAGAGATAAGTGAAGGAAAAACTAAAGTAGTTTTCGATGATACTAAAAGTACAGGAGATAAATTTGAAGTATATTTAACGAATCTTTTAACTTATGGAGAAGAAGAAATACTAAGATTTAGGAGGCTGGCATGGTAAGTGATATTTTAAAAAGTGCAAAAGACGCAATAAAGTCTATGTGGAGTGGGCTATGCACGGTTTATAAAAATGAGAAGTCTAAAAATAAGTATGGTATAGTGACCTCTGAAAAAGTAGAAATATATAAAGATGAACCTTGTCATTTAAGTTTTGAAAATGTTAGCCAAGCAGATCAAACGGAATTAGGAGCGAACGTGTCTCAAGTTGTCACTCTTTTCGTTTCCCCTGAAGTTTATATTCCTCCAGGGAGCATAATTGAAGTAACTCAAAACAATGTGACAAGAACATATAAACACAGTGGAATTTCTGCAATTTACACTAATCATCAGGAAATTATACTTGAATTAGAGCAGGAGAAAGCATAATGGCAAGTTCAAAAATAAAAGTACAGTTTGATGGTCTGAAAGAGTTTCAAAAAATAATTGAGGAGATGGAAAAGGAAAAAGAGCAGTTGATGATTGATACTATAAAAGAATTGGCTGCGAGATTGTTACGTAAAGTAATTAAAAGAACTCCTGTAAGTTCTCCTAATTTTGGAGTTGCTGCTTACAAGAGAAATAATAAGAAAAAAGGTATAAAAAAAGGCGATACTATCTATGATAAAAAGGGTAAAGCCAGAGTTTTGAAAACTAAGACTGTTTCATATAAAAAAGATGGTAAAACAATCTCTAAAACCTATGGCGGTCAAGGTGGAACTTTAAGAAGAAATTGGACTGTTTCCGATGTGAGAAAAAATGGCGGTAATTATGAAATAGAAGTTTCAAACTCTACAGAATACGCAAGCTATGTTGAATTTGGACATAGACAAACTCCAGGAAGATTTGTTCCTGTTATTGGGAAGAGATTAAAAAAGTCTTGGGTAAAAGGTAAGTTTATGCTTACTATTTCTGAAGATGAATTAAAAAGGCAAGCTCCGGCTGTTATTGAGAAGAAGATTACCGAATGGCTTAAAAAGTTAGGAGGATAGATGTTAAATGAAATTGTAAATGGAATCGGATTAAAACTTTCAAAAAGTTTTAATGGAATAGATATTCACAAAGAAGAACTTGAGCAAGGTTTTGAAGAGCCTTGCTTTTTTATTGACTTATTGAATCCTGGTGAAAAGCAGATTATTGGAAATAGATATTTGAGAAGTTATCTGTTCGATATTGTATATTTTCCTAAGAAGAAAAGTTCAGAAGAGATATTCGAGGTGTTAGATAAACTTTATTCGGTGCTTGAGTATATTGAACTTGATGATAGTACACTTATTCGGGGAATTGACAGAAATTCTAGGGAAGAAGATAAAGTATTGCATTTCTTCGTTACATACGAAATGTTTATTTATAAATTAGACGAGGAAAAACCTAAGATGAAAAAACTAGATGTAAATAATGGATTGAAGGAGGATTAATATGACAGATATTAATAGTACTGAAAATAAGATACAGATAAAAAAAGAAAATGTTGAAAATAAATCAGAAGAAATTAAATTTGTAAAAAGTCAGATTATAAGTTCTGATAAATATAAAAACAGAGCAGATTTATTAAATGTTTTACTAGAAGATGATAAAGAATATACTTTATCAGAAATTGAGAAAAAATTAGAAGATTTTTTAAGTAGGGAGGTTAGATAATGGCTTATGGTGGCGGTACTTGGCTAGTACAAAATAAAGTTTTACCAGGTACATATATTAATTTTGTAAGTAAAGAAAGAGCTGAACTTGTATTTTCGGATAGAGGATATGCTGCGATTGGAGTTGAACTTGATTGGGGAATTGATGAAGAAATATTCAAAGTAGAAAATGGCGATTTTATTGAAAATTCTACTAAGTATTTTGGCCATTCCTATGACAGTGATAAATTAAAGGGATTAAGAGATTTCTTTAAATATACTCAAACTGGATATATTTATAAATTAAATACAGGTGGAGCTAAAGCGACAAATGCTTTCGGTAGTGCAAAATATACAGGGGAGAGAGGAAATGATATAAAGATATCAATCCAAGCAAATGTTGATAATGCATCGCTTTTTGATGTTACTACTTTTGTTGATTCAGAAAAAGTAGATGTTCAGACTGTAGCTGCTGCTCAAGATTTGAAAACGAATGACTTTGTAATTTTTAAATCGGATGCAACACTTGCTGTAACGGCGGGAACACCTATGACAGGTGGGACAAATGGAACTGTGACAGGTGCATCACATCAAAAATTTTTAGATAAGATTGACAAATATTTTATCAATGTTCTAGTTTGTACTTCAAATGAAAAAACAATAAAAGATTTATATGTTCAATACACTAAGAGAATGAGAGACAAAGTTGGTGCTAAATTTGTATGTGTAGTTTATCGTGCTACTGATCCAGATTATGAAGGTGTGATTAATGTTAAAACTAAAACATTGGATTCTGATTTCCCTGAAAATTCAGCAGTTTACTGGGTTGGTGGAGCAGAAGCGTATTGTGCTGTTAATAGAAGTTTGACAAATCAAAAATATAATGGTGATTTTAAGCTCGAAGTGGAAGAAACACAAACAGAATTAGAATTAGCTGTAAAAGCAGGGTATTTCATATTCCATAAAACAGGAGATGAAATAAGAGTTCTGAAAGATATTAATTCGTTTGTTTCATTCATAAAAAGAAAAAATGTAGACTTCTCATTTGCTCAAGTGATGAGAACCTTAGACCAAATTGCTACTGATGTTGCAACAATTTTTAATAAAACTTATTTAGGTTCATCTAACAATAGTGAATATGATAGGAATGATTTGAAACGTGATATTTCAAAACATCACGAAACATTGGAAGATTTGAGAGCAATAAAAGATTTCAATGAAGAAACAGATATTACAGTAGTTGAGGGCGAAACTAAGGAAAGTGTACTAGTTACAACTAATATAAAACCTGTTGTAGCTATGGAAAAACTTTATATGAACGTAATCGTACAATAAAAGCTAAAGGAGTGTGGGAATAAATGGCTGATACAGCAATTATGAAAGGTAAAGACGCTATATCTGGAAGTCTTGCTAAGTGTTTTGTTACGATTGAGGGCAAAAGATTTAATTTTATGCAGGCTATAAATGTAAAAGCAGAAATGGAAAAGAATAAGGTTGAAGTTCCAATCTTAGGTAAAACTGGGAAAGGGAATAAAGCGGCAGGATGGAAAGGAACTGGAAGTGCTACTTTCCATTTTAATACGTCTATATTTAGAGAAGTATTGCAGGAGTATACAAGAACTGGTAAAGATTTGTATTTTGATATGCAAATTGTAAATGAGGATCCGACAGCAAGCGTGGATAAACAGACAATAATGTTGATTGACTGTAATTTAGATGGCGGAATTATTGCACAGTTTGATGCGGATGCCGACTATTTGGAAGATGAGTTTGATTTCACATTTGAAGATTGGAAACTTGTGGATAAATTTAAGCCGCTTGATGGAATGAATAAATAGGAAGTCAAAAACTCCCTTTTAAAATAATTTAGGAGGATATTTAATAATGAAAGATTTAAAATTTTTTTTAAAACAGAATACAATACCTGTGGAAAATCAGGAAGTGGAAATTTCAAAAAGATTTAAGGATGATCAAGGAAATTTTGTAAAATTTGAGATAAAACCTATTTCAAATGAAATGGATGATATTTTAAGAAAACAAAACACAAGACAAGTTAAAAAAGCTAAAGGAGTATTTGTGCCAGAAACAGATACCCAAGGATACTATATGGATTTAGTTTTGAAATCATTAGTTTATCCTGATTTAAACGATAAAGAATTACAAGATTCTTGGGGAGTAATGGATTCAAAAGAATTAATAAATGCAATGCTACTTCCAGGAGAATACTCGTCATTGCTTCAAGAAGTCCAAAAAATAAACGGTTGGGACATCAACATAGAGGACATTAAAGAAGAAGCAAAAAACTAATTGAGGCAAATGTGGCAGAGTATAATTACGCTTACTATTGCCTTCATAAACTTAAAATACGGCCAAGTGAATTTGCAGAAATGGATATTTATGAAAAAGGATTCATTATGGCCTGTATTGATTTAAAAATAAAAAGAGAAAAAGAAGCAGAAAAGGAATCTAAGAGAAAAGCTGGTCGAAGAAGACGTTAGGAGGTGGGAAATATGGCTACAATACAAAACAGTATAATCTTAAATGACAGAATGACACAGACATTTACAGCAATAAATAATGCAATAAGTGCAACAGTAAATAGTTTATCCAGTCTTGATGGAAAATCTATGAATATTAATACTGCTAATTTGACAACAGCAAGGCAACAATTAGCATTGGCTGATAACGAACTCCAGAAAATGAAAGGTGACAGTAAAGGGGTGAACGATAACCTGAGTAAGACACCAGGTATTGCTGATACGATAAAGAAAAAAATGATGCAGGTAGGTGCGGCAATAGCAGGTGTTATGGGTGCAAAACAATTATTGGAAGCATCTGATCAAAATGCACAGATAACGGCTAGATTAAATCTAGTAACAGATGCACCTGAGCAATTAAAAAAACAGATTTATCAATCAGCAAATGACGCAAAAGTTGCTTATACAGATAGCATGAATCAAGTAGCAAAACTAGGTTTACTTGCAAAAGATGCTTTTAACAATACTAATGAAATTGTTCAGTTCACAAATCTTATGCAAAAAGCATTCAAGGTATCAGGAGCAGATGCAGTAGAAGCAACAAGTGCAATGTATCAACTTACTCAAGCTATGGCAGCTGGAAAACTTCAAGGAGATGAATTTCGTTCTGTAATGGAAAATGCTCCAATGGTGGCTCAAGCTATAGCTAAATATATGAATGTGTCAGTTGGTGAATTGAAAGAATTAGGAGCAAAAGGGAAAATAACGGCAGACATAATAAAAAATGCTTTGTTTAGTGCTGGAGATGATATAAATGCCAAGTTTAAAACTTTACCTCTCACATGGTCGGATATTTGGACTCAAGCTAAAAACTTTGCATTGCGGGAGATGGAAGGCATACTTAAAAAGATAAATCAACTAGCCAACTCTCAAGCCTTTCAATCCTTTATAACTAATCTAAAAATTGGATTTATTGGATTAAAAGCAGTAGTGAATGGGGTTGTAGATGGAATTGCCATGGCTGGGAAATTTATAGCAGATAATTGGTTAATAATAAGTCCAATAATTTACGGAGTTACAGCTGCACTAATGACTTATGTAATTTGGCAAGGAATTTCCACAGCTTTAGAATGGTTAAATGTAGCGGCTAAAACGGCCCTAAATGTAGCAACAACTATTTTAACAGTTGCTAAAATTGCTTTAACATTTGCTCTTTACGGCTATACTGTGGCTCAAACTGCAGCAAATGAAGCAGCTTGGGCATTTCCTGGAACTTGGCTTGTGGCAATCATAATTGGGCTAATAGTAGTTATACTATGGGCTTTGGTTATTACTGTACAATGGGCGACAGGAACTCAGAGTGCATTGGAAACAATTGGCGGAATGTGGTACTGGTTATGTGCAGTTGTTGTGGACGTATTTATCATAATTTGGGATATAATAGTTGTCTTTGTTTCAGTAGTCATAATAGCTTTTATTGCCCTTGGTGCTTTAGTGATAAATGTTTTTATAGGGATATGGAATGCGGGAGTGTGGCTTGTAAACATACTTTTGCAAGCGTGGTACTGGCTTGTTAATAATGCCGCAATGGTTTGGGCTTGGCTGAAAGTCACGATATGTAATATTTTAAAAGGAATTTATAATTTTTTTATAGGAGTCGCAAATGGATTTATAGATGGATACAACGCAATAGGAAGAGCTGCGGTAACAGTTGCAAACGGATTTCACAATGCTTTTGCCAATGCCATAAATTCTCTGGCAAAAATGGTTGAAAGTTTTGTTAATGGATTTTTACGAGGGTTAAATGAAATTGGTAAGGTTGTAGATTCTGTTATTGGTACGCATTTTTCAAATGGCGGGGCTCTTAGTATAAGTGTTGGCAGAGTTGGTGGCGGAGGTGGAGCTTCGTTTACTCCAGCTCAACATATTCAAGCTACGGCTTATGGAGATGCCAATGGTGTTAAAGTGGCACAAAAACAGGCACCTCAATTTGGATATGCAGGGTTTGCTAATCCTTCAGGGTTAATGGAAGGTGTTATGAATGGTGCTGGGAAGTTGGCTGGTACAAAACTTACTAATCCTAATGCAAACTTTGACAAAGGAAAAAATGATGTTAGAAAAGGTGTAAAAGGATTAACTGATGGACTTAATAAGGCAAAGGATAGTTTAACAAATATAGGAAAAGACAAACCTGTGCCAGATAAAGGAAAAGGTGGAGACAAAGGAAAAGGCGGTAAAGATGGCGGTGGTAAGGGTAAAGGAGACGAAGGTGGTGGAGGAAAAGATAAAAAAGATCCACATAGTAAAAGAACTGCTGACAATACAGGTAAAATGGCTGATAAAATGACAGATATGGATGAAGATATGAAATATCTGAGAGATGTTGCCGAAAAAGAATATGTAAATAAATTTACTACCGCTGAGATAAAAATAGATATGACAAATTACAATGATATTTCAAAAGAAGCAGATGCGGATGATTTTATAGACGCTCTTGGAGAAAGATTAGCAGAACACGTTTATACCGCAGCGGAAGGGGTGCATAACGATTAATGAGAACACAAGGTTATATATTTTATATTGATAGGGTGCTTTTACCTGTAGCACCTTCCTCTGTTACTGTTACACATAAAAACATGAATAATGTTATAAATTTAATAAATGATGCAGAATTTAATATGTTAAAACAGGAGGGTCTGCAAGAAATAAGTTTTAAATTTATGCTTCCATCCCAACGTTATCCATTTGCTAGATATTTAGGGTTCTATCAAAGACCAAGCTATTATCTAAATAAATTGAAAAACTTAAAGAAAAGGGCAAAACCATTCCAACTAATAATAATTAGGAATTATCCAAATTCTGGTCGTGCCTATTTTAGCACTAATCTCAAGGTATCAATTGAAGATTTTAGTGTAGAAGAAGATGCTGAAGAAGGAATGGATGTTTATGTGGATATTAAATTTAAAGAATTTATTGACCCTAGACCAAAACAATATATAAAAAATGCTGATGGAACTATGAGTATTCAAAATCAAAGGTGGACAGATAAAGTGGAAAGTCGAATAAAAGAAATGAAATATGGAGATAAAATATGGCAAATTATTAGGAATGAAACTGGTGGTCTTGACCAGCTTCAAACTGTTATTGAAGTAAATGGGATTTCGTCTCTTACAGGTTTTGTATCAGATAAATTAAGGTTGTGGTAAAAAATGCTTGAAAATATATCGCAAAAAATAAAATCCTTTATGTCAAAACCAAATGAGGAAAGCTATGAAATGAAAAAGGATATTGAACTAGTAATTGCAAGTCAGAGTACTAAAACTATAGTTTCACCTCTAGTTACAAACAGTATAGAATTAACTTTAGAAAGAAAAGCAAGTCCAGGAAAATTAACATTCAAAATGATTTTTGATGAAAAAGTTCAAGAAGGTGATCAGGTAAGTTTGAAATATCGTGGACAAAATGTATTTTTAGGATATGTATTTGCTCGAAAAATTAGTAAAGATAACATTGTGTCAATTACAGCTTATGATCAATTAAGATATTTAAAAAGTAAAGCTTATTACGTTTTTAAAAGTAAAAAAGCAAGTGAAATTATTAAAATGATTGCGGAAGATTTTAAACTCACAATCGGAGAAATAGAAGATACCGGACATGTATTCGAGAAAAGGCGTGAAGATGGAACAACTTTAATTGATATGATTCAAGGAGCTTTAAGTGATACATTAAGATTTACTGAGAAAAGATATGTAATTTATGATGATTACGGGAAATTGACATTAAAAGAGACTGGAACTTTAAAAATAAAAGATTTGATATTTGATAATACTTCCGGAAAGGATTTTGACTTTGAAAGCAGTATAGATAAAGAAACATATAATCAAGTTGTCCTTGACTATGTAAACGACAAGGAGAAAAAACTTGAGAAATATCAAGTATTTGATAGCGAAAATATTACTAAATGGGGGCTTTTGCAATATTTTGAAAAAGTGAACAGAAGTAATGCGACAGAAGCTGAAAGAAGAGAACGTGCTAATAAGATGCTCAAATATTATAATCAAAGAACAAAAACTTTAAAACTTAAAGGAATATTTGGAGATGTTAGAATTCGTGGCGGTTCTTCTTTCATCGTTTACATGGATGTTGCTGAATTTAAACTTGCAAATTATATGTTAGTTGATAAAGTTACACATAAATTTGGGTTCAAGGAATATTTTATGGATTTGGATCTTGAAGGAACTATAGGTAAGGAGGAAGGACACGATGGCGAAACTAGAACGAGCACTCAAACAGATGATAAATAATGCTGTTGAGTATAATAAACCTTCTGAAATTTATGCAGGGAAAGTAGAGAATACATCCCCTCTTACCATAAGACTCGATGTAAACGTACCTGCTTTAGAGGAAGATGAACTTATTTTGACACATTTGGTAAAAGATTATGAAGTAGACATCACTGTAGGACATTCAACAGAGGAAACAGAAGTTGTCGAGGGTGCAGTGACTGACATAAAAAAACATAAACATGAGTATAAAGGACGAAAGAAAATAACAATTCATAATGGATTAAAAATCGGAGAAGGTGTTTTGCTAATAAGACAACAAGGGGGGCAAAAATTTATTGTTCTTGACAGAATTGATGACCCACAAACAGAAGGTGAGTGGTTATGATACCAAAGATTGAAATAAGTGCAGATGTAACAGTGAGAGAACAGCCTACAAAAACATACAAGATGGAACTTTACAAGGGAAATTATATTCTAGGATTTGTAGACGGTCAAAAAGCAATGGAACAAGCAATATATAAAATAATACGTACAGAACGGTATAAATATATAATATATTCTTGGAATTATGGAATTGAGCTTGAAGATTTATTCGGAATGCCTGTTGAATATTGTATTGTTGAACTCGAACGTAGAATATCAGAAGCATTGCTTCAGGATAATAGAATAACAGCGGTACATAGTTTTGAATTTGATACCGAAAATGAAAGAGGAACAGTACTTATAAAAAAATTTGTTGCCGAAACATTATTTGGAAAAATTCAAATCGATAATGGATTATCGGTAGCGATAATTTAAGGAAGGAGGTTGTTATGTTTGAAGTGATAACTTATGAAAAAATAATGGAAAGAATGCTTGCTAGAATCCCTAACAATTTGGATAAGAGAGAAGGTTCTGTAATATGGGATGCCTTAGCTCCTGCCGCAATGGAACTAGAAAGTATGTATTTCGTACTCCAAGATTTTATTAAGGAAACATTTGGGGATACCGCAAGCAGAGAAAATTTAATACGTAGAGCTTCGGAACGTGGAATATCTCCATACAAAGCGAGTAAAGCGGTGTTAAAAGGTGTTTTTGATATTGAAGTGCCATTGGGAAGTCGTTTCAGTTTGGAAGATTTGAATTATATAGTAATAAAATTCATCCAACACAATACAACTACAAATCTTTATGAATACGAACTAAAATGTGAGAATTCAGGAAGAATAGGAAATGAAAAAACAGGGAAAATAATTCCTATTGATTACGTAAATGGGTTAGGACGTGCTGAAATAATAGAACTCTTAATTCCAGGTCGTGATGAAGAAGAAACGGAAGCACTAAGAAAGAGATATTTTGATAGTTTTAATATGAAAGCTTATGGTGGTAATATTTCTGATTACAAATTAAAGGTACATGAAATAGAAGGTGTAGGGGCTGTTAAAGTGACTCCTATATGGAATGGAGGCGGAACAGTATTACTAACTATACTAGATAGTGATTTTAACCAAGCAAGTACAACTCTGATTAAAAAAGTTCAGGATATAATAGATCCTACAATGGATGCTCAAGGTCTAGGTGTTGCTCCAATAGGACATATTGTTACAGTTCAAGGTACAATTGATGTACCAGTGAATATTGCAACAACTATTTCTTTTGAACCAAACTATACGTGGCCACTTGTGAAGTTAAAGGTTGAAGAGATTGTTAAAAAGTATTTATTAGAGCTTAGAAAAACCTGGGCTTTGAAAAATGAAATAACGAGCAATAATTTAGTTGTGAGAATTTCAAGACTTGAGGCTAGAATACTTGACGTGAATGGTATTTTGGATATTCAGAATACAACTTTAAATGGAAGTCCTAATAATTTACAACTTACAGAATATGAAATTCCGACATTTGGAGGTATATCTGTATGAAATTTTTAGAAATGATAAATGTAAATTTATTGGAATATTTACCTGATTTTATGCAGGAATATAGAGAAATTAGACAAATAATGAAAAGTGAAGAACCTGAGTTTAAAACTTTGTGGGATTTATTTAAAAAGGTGTTTAACAACCAGTTTATACAATATTGTGATGAGAATGGAATAAGTAAATTTGAAGAAATGTTAAATTTACACAGGTATGAAAACGATACATTGGAAATTAGAATTTTCAGAGTTCTAACATACTGGAATGATCAAATTCCATACACCTGGAAAGTTTTAACTCAGAGATTGAACCAACTATGCGGAGTAGGAAATTATGAATTAAAGCCTAATTTTAATAATTATGAACTAGGAATAACAACTAAATTTGATGATTCTAGGAAATACGATGAATTAAATAATATGCTAAAAATGATATTACCAGCAAACTTAGGATTTAAGAGTATCAACATACTTACTCCTAAATCTAAAAATAAAATTTATGCATCAAATGGGATAATAAGTTATGCGAAATACGAAATAATTGCAAAACTTCCGAATGTAGTATTTAGTATACACGCAACTGTAGGATTTATGCATGGTAAAAAATATATTATAGGAGGGTAAAAAAATGGCAATATTTAAAGACACTACGATAACAGATAATGGAAGAGCATTAATAGCCGATACTTTAGCAAATAATAAACAGATAATTTTTACAAGGATGATTACATCAAGTAAAATCTATGAAGATTCAACTGATATATCAAAATTAACAAATATAGATGAGATAAAGCAAACGGTAAGTATGTCTAAAATAAGTCAAGAAGGAACAAGAGTAAGATTAAATGCAGTGTTTACAAATTCAACAGTGAATACAAGTTATAAAATACAAACCATAGGACTTTATGCGAAAACCGGAACAGGAAATGAAATACTGTACAGTATAACTAGAGCAAAAGAACCAGATGTAATGCCTGCAACAAATGGAATAAATTTAGCAACAGTAGAAATTGACTTGATAACAGAAATTAATAATTCTAACGGAGCAACAATGCTTATGAATCCATCTACTTTAGTAACTACTTCAAATTTGGTTGCTGAATTAGAAAAAATAGCAGGACTAGAATTTGGTGGAAACATACAGGACATCGGCAGCAAAACTAGAGGGAAATGTTATTTTGATAATGTAACAAAATTTTACTACGAATGCATCGAGGATAATTCTTTAACTTACAACGATTCAGGGAAATTTAGAGCGATAAGTAATAAACCACTTTCAGACAAATTGGAAAATTT
>NZ_DBHIXN010000001.1:0-101698 GCF_057270615.1 Leptotrichia sp. | reverse complement strand
AAATGTACTAGGAATTGATTTAGGTATAGATAATCTTTGTACTTGTGTTACAAATGCTGGAGCTTCATTCATAATAGATGGTAGAAAATTAAAATCAATAAATCAATACTATAATAAGACAAATGCAAAATTGCAAAGCATTAAAGATAAACAAAAGATAGAGCATATAACATTAAGACAAAAGAGAATAACTAGAAAGAGAAATAATCGTATAGAAGATTATCTTTCAAAAGCGGCAAGAATAATTGTAAATTATTGTCTTAATAATGATATAGGAAAAATAGTTCTAGGATATAATGAAGATTTTCAAAGAAATTCAAATATAGGAAGTATAAATAATCAAAACTTTGTAAATATACCATATGGAAAATTAAGAGATAAATTAATATATCTATGTAAACTATATGGAATAGAATTTAAACTGCAAGAAGAAAGTTATACATCAAAAGCAAGTTTCTTTGATGGAGATGAAATTCCAATATATGATAAAGAAAATCTACAAGAATATATATTCAGTGGAAAAAGGATAAAAAGAGGACTATATCAAACAAGAAAAGGCTATCAATTAAATGCAGATTGTAACGGAGCATTAAATATATTAAGAAAAAGTAAAGTTGTGGACTTAAGCGTCCTATACAATAGAGGTGAGCTGAACACGCCTAAAAGAATAAGGATAGCATAGGACTATCAAACTTCTTAGAAAATTTTTAAATTTTTAAATATTTTTAAAGATTTTAGAACTCTGTGACTTTAGTCGTGGGAGGTTCAGTGGGGATTCTTATCGGGATTTGACAAGAATTGCAAAAATAAATGAAGATTTGTGGGCAGAGCTGTTTATGGGAAATAAAAGAAATCTTTTGAAAATGATACAGCAGTTTGAGAAAGAACTGGATGTAATTAAAGATGCCTTGAATAATAATGATTTGGGGACATTAAAAGAGAAATTTATAATTTCTACGAAGCGTAGGGAGAAAATAGATTAGATTTGGAATAGAAGAATATATAGTGAAATCATTTTAAATATCGAAATTTAGTGGTTTTGCTATATTTTAATATACAATTATTTTTAGAAAAATAATATTGATTTGAAATGCAAATTTAGTATTAAATAAAAAATTATAATTAAAAGGATGGATAAATTATGGAAAAATTACATGTTGGATTGGGAAAAAATTCTTATGATATTATGATTGGGGAAAATTTTTTTGAGGAATTTCCAAAATATATTGGAGAGGTTTATAGTGGGAAAAAATTGTTTGTAATTACAGACTCAAATGTTCATGAGATTTATGAAGAAAAGTATAAAGAAATGTTTAAAGGATTTAATTACAGCATATTTGTGCTACAAGCTGGGGAAAAACATAAGCATATTGGGATAATGCCTTCGATTTATTCGGCTATGGTGAATGAAGGGCTTACGAGAAAGGATATGGTTGTTGCATTTGGTGGCGGAGTTGTTGGGGATATTGCTGGATTTGCAGCGGCTAGTTATATGCGTGGGATTGGGTTTATTCAAATTCCTACGACAATTGTTTCACAAGTTGACAGCAGTGTTGGTGGAAAAGTTGGAGTTGATTTGCCTGAGGGGAAAAATCTTGTTGGGGCATTTCATCAGCCAAAACTTGTTTTAATTGATAATTATTTTTTAAATACATTAACAGATAGATATTTTTACGATGGATTTGGGGAAATTGTGAAATATGGATGTATTTATGACAAGAATTTTTTTGATAGACTTGTGGAAATTGTGGAAAAAGTTGGGGTTTCGCAAGATGATGAAAATTATATACAAAAATTGCGTGAGCATTTGATGAAGTATGTGAGTGAACTTGTTTATCGTTCTTGTGAGATAAAGAAAGAAGTTGTGGAAAAAGATGAGAAGGAAAGCAACTTGAGAATGATATTGAATTTTGGGCATACGATTGGTCATGCGATTGAGCAGTTTACAAATTATGAAAAATATTCGCACGGAGAGGCGATTTCTGCTGGGATGGTGGATATTACAAAAATTGGAGAGAAAAAAGGATTTACTAAAGAAGGGGAAGCTGTGAAAATTGCGAAATTGCTTAAAGCATTGAATTTGCCAACTGAAATTGAGTATCCGAAAGATGAGATTGCTAAGATTATGAAAAGGGATAAGAAAAGTACGAATGACGGAATTAATTTTGTGATTTTGAAAGAGATTGGGCAAGTTGAGATTATGAAGATTGGGGCGGAAGCTATTTTTGAGTAAGCATTTGAAAGTGTGGTAATAGAAATGTGTGATTATATTGGAAAATTGAAAAGGTTAGGCTTTAAAATAGTGAGGGAGTGATAAAATATGGTACAGGAAAATTTTAAAAAAGTGGAAAAGGCGAACTGGTTAAAAATAATTTTTAATTCAGCAAGATTTTTAATTTCTTTGTTAGTATTAAATATAGGAGTGGTTTTATTATTTACTGTTGAAATTAGCAGAAATTTTTATATTTCTACTGTGGTGATTTTTATAGTTTTATTAATTATATTAGGTATAGCAGATTTCTTTGTGTTTTCGTATTATAAAAAGAAGTATCCCAATATTTATTTTTATGATGATGGTTTTAGTGTAGGAAAAAATGAAAAAAATTATTATAAAAATTTACAATATTTTCTTTCAAAGGAAGTATATATGGTGGGAAATACATTTACAGCCATTTTTTTCAAATCTAATGAAGGAAAATGGGAAAAAATTAATGCAGGTGGATATAAGAAAGATTCTTTTGCATTATTTCAGGAAGATTTTGTGAAGCAAAATTATTTGAATGCATTAGAAAAAATTGAAAATGGAGGAAATGAGGAATTTTCATTTAGAAAATCACATAAATTAAAGTTCAGTTTTTTTCAGACAAGAAGCAAATTGAAAATCTTGATAATTTAAAGAAAATAAAGGTTTCAAAATAAAATATTGTATTTGATGATGAAATATATAACTGGGAAGAATATATAATTGGTGTAACAGATGGAGTGATATTTGTAAAGGATTTAAACAATAATATTATTTTAGCTTTTGGAAATGAAATGGAGATTTTCTGTGAAAATCTGCTAGTCTTTTTAATAGAAAAACTGAATAAAAATTAGATGAAAAGGAGTATAAATATGAAGAGATATTTAAACGGAATTTTATTTGCGGTTCTTTTCATGAAAGGTAAGAAAAAGGAACAGATGAATAAGGGAAATTAAGAGGACAACGTCTGATGAATTTAAAAAGTGATTTATAAAAGGGGGAGAAATAATGAAAAAGAGAGAAATTGAAAATATGGAAATTGTAAAAAATGTAATTGGTTTGTTGGAAAACGCAAGGAAAAAAGTTGTAATGACTGTTAATCAGACAATGGTTTTGACGTATTTTGAGATAGGAAGAATGATAGTTGAGGAAGAGCAGAAAGGTGAAAATAGGGCAGAATATGGAAAGAAAATTTTAAAAATATTATCTAAAAAGTTGACTGAAAAATACAAAAAAGGATTTTCATTAACAAATTTGAAGCAAATAAGGAGTTTTTATTTAGTTTATTCTGAAAAAGGTCAGACAGTGTCTGACCAATTCAAACTAAGCTGGTCGCATTACGTGAAATTAAGTAGAATTTCAAATCCTGATGAAAGGAAATTTTATGAAATTGAGGCTGTTAAAAATAATTGGAGTTTAAGAGAACTAGAAAGACAGTTTGATAGTGCGTTGTATACGAGATTGAGTTTAAGTAGAGATAAAGATAAAGTTCTGGAATTATCACAAAAAGGACAGATTATAGAAAAGCCACAGGATTTGATAAAGGATCCTTATATACTTGAATTTATAGGATTGCCAGAACAGTCTAGTTATTCAGAAAGTGAACTGGAAGAAAAATTAATAAGCAAATTGGAAAATTTTTTATTGGAACTAGGGAATGGCTTTACATTTGTAGGTAGACAGAAACGAATATCTTTTGATGAACAGCATTTTTACATTGATTTAGTTTTTTATAACAGATTTTTAAAATGCTTTGTCCTAATTGACTTGAAAATTGGGAAATTAAAACATCAGGATATAGGACAAATGCAGATGTATGTAAATTATTATGACAGAGAAATGAAATTAGATGATGAAAATAAAACAATCGGAATAGTACTGTGTCAGGAAAAAAATCAATCTTTGGTGGAATACACACTACCAGAAGATAATGAGAGGATTTTTGCAAGTACATATAAAACAGTTTTGCCAAGTAAAGAGGAATTAATTAAAATTCTTGAGGAAGAATAAAATGGAGGAATAAGATGGATAATAAAATTATTAAAGATGAAATTTTTGGAGAAATAAAAAATTTTGAAACTGAAGTTGAGTGGCTTGGGAGAAAAATAGGTGTGAGTTTTGATGATGGAATTGGGCATAATTGGAGTGAAGACAAAAAAGTAGAAGAAGTTAAAGGGGCAATTGAACAATTTAAAATTATGTATCTTAATCAAAAAGAATGGGATGAGAGAATAAGGGATAGAATTGTGGAAGATTTGATGGAAGTGGCAGAAGATTGGTTTTCATCTATAAATGAAGAAGATTTAGATGAAATGATAACTGTACTTGAAAAAAATTTAAATTCTAAATTTACGGAAAAAGAAAAGGAAGAGTTAAAAAAACAGAAAGTTTCAAAAGAAGTTTTTAAAAATGGGATTTATCTTGAAGGGGTGCGTATAACTTCTGATGGAGATTTTTTGGTGTACTATTATGATGATGAAGTATTTTTTGCAGGGCATGGGATTGAATTAATGGGGAATATTAACGGGGAATTTACAAGTGAAGCAGATATTGTAGGATAAATTTTTAGTTTTGAGTGTTGAAAGAGAATTTTGATAAGGATAAGATTTTGAATAAAGGTTTTGGTTTGAAATCTTCATACAGATTAAATATAAAAAAGAATATAAAGAAGAAAGGAAAGATATGATAGAAAAAATAAGAAAAACAATTAAAGAAATGATGGATAATAGAAAAAATGTGACATCGGAAGAGAGAAAAATCGTTATAATTGTATTATTACTTACGATGATACCGGTATTAATAAATTGTTTTTATTCTGCATATTTATTTCAATTTGAAAAACAAAATATATTGAAAATAATAATAGAGACTATTGTTTTAAATTCAGTTGTATTTTCAGTAATATATGCCTTAGATAAAGATATTCGAGATTGTATATCAAATTTAACTTTAAAAAATGTAATAATGTTTTTGAGTTATTTGATAGTAATTATTATTATATTGGTTATCTTAAATTTATTATGTGTTAATTTTATTTATAAGATTATAGAATTCTTTTTTAAATTGTCAGGAAAAGGATTAAATCAATTAAGAATTGAAGCATTAAATCAATTATTTGTTTGGACAATAATAATTTTTAAAATATTAAAAAAATTTTTTATAATTTTTTCAATTGGAATTATATTATTTAATATAATAATACTTTTGAATTATATTTTATTATTGATAATTCTTAAATTTATAAAAAATTTATAAAAAGAAAGGGAAAAAATGAAAATAAAAATAAAACCAAGTACATTAAATGGAAAAATAGAAATACCACCGTCAAAAAGTTATTCTCATAGAGCGGTGATTGCAGCGGCATTAGCCGAAAGTGAGAAGAAGTCGATGATTGATAATTTAAAGTTTTCTGTGGATATTACTACAACAACGGATATTATGGAAAATTGGGGAGCGAAAATTAAAAGATTTGAAAGTGCTCTTGAGATTGTCGGGAATGATGGGAGAGTTGTTCCGAAGGATAAGTATGTGCAATGTAATGAGTCGGGGTCTACGATTAGATTTTTGATTCCTGTTGGGATTACGAGCGAGAATGAATTGATTTTTGATGGGAAAGGGAAATTGGTGGATAGACCGCTGGATTCGTATTATAAGATTTTTGAGGAGCAAGGGTTGAAGTATGAGACGACTGGTGGGAAATTGCCACTTACAGTTAATGGAAAATTGAAGGCTGGGAATTATGAGATTGACGGAAATATTAGTTCGCAGTTTATTACTGGGCTTTTGTATGCTTTGCCACTTCTTGATGGGGATTCTAAGCTGACTATTAATAAAAATTTGGAGTCGAAGGGGTACATTGATTTGACGCTGGAAATTTTGCAGTTAGCTGGGATTGAGATAAAAAATAATGATTATAAATTATTTGAAATAAAAGGTAATCAGAGTTATAAGCCTTTTGATTATACTGTTGAAGGGGATTATTCGCAAGTGGCGTTTTGGATTGTTGCGGGGATAATTTCGGCAAATCGTGATAATGAAGTGAAATGTTTGCATGTGAATAAAAATTCGTTGCAAGGAGATAGGGAAATTATTGAGATCGTTACTAGAATAGGGGCAAATCTTGAGATTTTTGATGATTATGTGATTGTGAAGCCATCTAAAACAAAAGGAACTGTGATTGATATTTCTCAATGTCCTGATATTGCACCGATTTTGACTGTGCTTGCTGCATTGAGTGAAGGGGAGACTCGGATTATTAATGGAGAAAGACTTAGAATTAAGGAGTCAGATAGAATTACTTCAATAAAAACTGAGCTTAATAAACTTGGTGCGAATGTGGCTGAGGAAGGGGATAGCTTGATTATTCAAGGTGTAGAAGGATTTACTGGTGGAGTTATGGTGAGTGCTTGGAATGACCATAGAATTGCGATGTCTTTGGCAGTTGCGTCATCTCGATGCGAAAAAGAAATTATTTTGGAAGAAGCTGAAAGTGTAAGAAAATCTTATCCACATTTTTGGGATGATTTTGTGAAAATGGGTGGAGAGATTGAAATTGTTGAGAAGTAAAAAATTACAAATTAGTTAAGAAAATCTTTTATTTTTTATATAAAGTTTGTTTATATAAATAATGTTGAATAAATGATAGGAAAAAGGAAAGTTTATGAAATTAGATTGTAAAAAGAAAATATATTTTGGAATGATGGCTTTATTTTTGACAGGAATGGCATTTAGTACAGTTTCTTTTGCAAAAACTGTGAATAAAAGTAAAATTATAAAATCGGTTTCGGCTGATAATGCGATTGTTGATGTCAAATCTTATGGTTTTGTTGATTTAGAAGGTGCTAAAACTTCGGCAATTATTGTTGAGTATAATCAGAATATTAAAGCTGATTCTGTAAATAAAAATGATTATGAAATTACAGATTATGCGATTTACAGCGAGAAAAAAGATGGTTTTGAGAAGACTGTGGAAATTGATAGGGATAATACAAAAGGGAATGAAGGGCAAATCACAAAAGTTTATGTTAACGATAAGCCAGAAATTTCTAAAAATGGTGGTACTAAAGAAGGAAAATATGTAATTATTGAAGTGAATACAGATTATATGCTTACTGGACAAAATTTATCCTATACAAGTACAATGATGGCTGGTGTGAAACAAATTGGAGAAGTTGTTGGTAAGAATGGAAAAATTGCTGCTGGAACGAGGGAAATTTCAAATTATACTTTGGAAGATAAAACACAAACTAGACCAACAGGTGAAACAGTTAAGCAAACTGTTATTAAAGCAGATAAAAATAAAATTATTTTGCTAGAGTTTGACAAAAATAGTGGGTGGAAAATAAATTATATTGGAAATGGTGGATTTAAAGCAACTAAGGCATATAGTGAATATACTGGGAAATATGAGAATTTTGAGTTACCTTATGCAATTTATGTTCCAAATAAAGAGGTTTTAGAAAAGAATAAAGGAAATATCTCGGTTGTACTTCATATGGAACACGCAGGAGCAAATGACATTGATCCAATGGCTTCGCTTACTTCTACAAAAGCGGCTGCAAAAATGGCAAGTAAAGAACTTCAAGAGAAAAATCCAGCAATAATCGTTGTTCCACAAGTTGAAGAAAGTCGTCGTTCTACAAATGATGTTGTTTCTTCAAGTGAAGCAAATACAGCAATTTGGGAACTTCTGGATTCTGTTTTGAAGGAATATAAAGGATATATTAATGAAAGTCGAATTTATGGGACTGGTCAGTCTATGGGAGGAATGCTTCTTTTAGATATGGCAGCACAAAGAGATAATTTTTTTGCAGGAGTAGCAATTTTAGGATCTCAATGGTCTAATAACTATAATAAAGAATTTCAGAATAATGGTGCACCGGCACGTTCTCCAGAAAATGATCCAATCAGTTTTAATGGATTTGGACTTGATAAAAAGAACTATCAGAACTGGTATTATATGATTTCAGATGATAATGTCCTTGTTCATACAGCTGCAGATGATTTGATGGCAACAAGTTTGTGGAAAACAATTCAGGAATATTTTAAGGCTGCAGGAGTTGAAATTTCACATGACGAATGGGATCCTTATCTTTCTGTTGAGGAGCAAAATAAAATTGATAAAAAAATGACAACTCATGATAATACAAAACCAGGTACAGGAATAAACTGGGGAGAATTTAGTAGAGGTTCTCATATGTCGACTTGGAAATATGGATATCAAATAGATTATCCATTTGAATGGTTATTTGAACAAAGACGTGAAACTGCTCAAGCTCGTGGAAAAGTGGAACAACTAAAAAATAAATGGATTGGTCGTGATAAAAATGGAAATATTAAAAAGGGTTCAGGAACTGCTGGATTGAACACGGCTCAATATACACCTAATGGAAAAAGTGATACTTATATAGAAGATTGGAAACCTTATGTTATTGTAAGTAAATTGATAAGTGATATTCCAAATGCAGAAAAAATAGTATTGAATAATAGAACTGGCGAAAAATATACGAAAAAATCATATTTAGAAATGGTTCGTAAATTGTATAATTTACTTTCAAAAGAGGATAAAAAGAAAGTTAAAAATTATGATGAATTGGTAAAAGCAGAAAAATAGAATTTTAAATTTAAAAAAGAGAAGGAGCTAGAAAATGGGAGCAAATTTTGGAAAAAATTATAGAATTTCATTGTTTGGAGAATCGCATGGAACGGCATTGGGAGTGAATATTGACGGAATTCCAGCGGGAACTGAACTAGATTTAGAATTTATCTCGCAAGAAATGAAAAGAAGAGCGCCTGGGAGATCAAAATTGACAACGCCTAGAGTGGAAAAAGATGAATTTGAGATTTTGAGTGGATTTTTTGATGGAAGAACGACTGGGACGCCACTTGCGATGATTGTTAGAAATTCTAATCAGCGATCAAAAGACTATAGTGAATTGAAGAGAAAACCTAGACCAGGGCATGCAGACTGGAGCGGATTTAACAGATATAATGGGTTTAATGATATTCGTGGGAGTGGGCATTTCTCAGGACGGATAACGGCTTCACTTGTATTTGCTGGGGCGATTGCAAAGCAGATTTTGAAGAAGCAGGGAATTTTAGTTGCAGCACATATTAAATCGATAAAAAATATAGAAGATAGAGACTTTGTGGAGAGTGATATTATACAGGAAAATATTGATGAATTGAGAAATATGACTTTGCCTGTGTTGAATGAAGAAATTGTAGAAAAAATTGAGAAGGCTGTGGAAAAGTCTAGGGAAGAAAAGGATTCGCTTGGTGGAATTGTGGAAATTATGGTTACAGGACTTCCAGCAGGAATAGGAGATCCATATTTTGAGTCAATGGAAAGTGAAATTTCGAGAATGATTTTTTCAGTTCCAGCCACAAAAGGAATAGAATTTGGAGCAGGTTTTGGAATTGCACAAATGACTGGATATGAAGCAAATGATGAAATGTATTTTGATGAAAATGGAAATATAAAATCATATACAAATAATAACGGTGGAATTATAGGCGGAATAACGACTGGAATGCCAATTTCATTTAAAGTGGCAATAAAGCCGACAGCTTCAATTGAAAAAGCACAAAAAACTGTAAATCTTGAAACTAAGAAAAATGATATTTTAGAAGTACATGGAAGACATGATCCAATAATTGTGCCAAGAGCAGTTCCAGTATTGGAATCAGCTACAGCAATTGTGATTTTAGATAGAGTTTTGGAAGCTAAAAAACGTTCGTTGTAATATTATTTCTATTTAAATTTAAATATATACTCGAATCCTTTAAAAATTGAACTGTTAAAAATTATAAAAACTTAGGATCTGAGTAAAATAGTCATAATTTTTGAGTTTAGTTTTAAATTAGTTTTACTATATGAATTTTTTTTGAAAGAAGTTAATATATTTTACTACAATATAAAAAATAATTTCTATTTTTTATGAGGGTTTAGTATAAACAATATTTATACAAAAAATAAGCAAGAGACATTATATCTCTCGCTTTTTTATTTAAATAAAAATAATATATTTTAATTCTAGTTATTATTAAGCATTAACAATAAGATTTATTAATTCTTCAATAGTTTTAGAACCAACTGATTTTTGTTCTCCATTTATAAATACAACAGGTACAGCTTGAATATCCTTTTCTTTTGATTCTTCAAAGAATACAGCACTATCTACCATTGTTACTGTAATATTCTTATTGTATGTTGAAATAAGATTTAAAGCCTGAACGACATCTGGACAATGTGTACAAGATAATGAAACAAATGTTTCAATGTTTAAAGGTTTGTTAACAGATTCAACTTTTGAAAGTTGATCACCTTCCAATTTTTTTCCAAGTCCAGCTAATCCTAAAACTGCTAGAATAAAACTGTTAAACTCGTGTCCTCCAGGAATTCCTGAAAAATTAATTCCAGTATTTTCTCCATCTTTTAAAATTGTAAACGATGTTGGACGAGTAATATTTGATTTATTCAAATCAGTCTTATCATTTTCAAATGATTTTTTTACATAGTTTACTTTTCCAGAAATTGCATCAACTTCTTGCAAGAAACTATCTAATTCTTTTGATTTTTCACTATCATCTAAAAATGCAGTTAATTCAATATTTGCATTGATTTTATCAAAATAACCTTTTAACTGTTCTACAATATTACTATCTAATAAAGCCATTTTCTCTCCTCCTTTAGCCAATTAAGTAATCTGACAGAAGTTTTAGATTTTTCCTACTAAATCTAATCCTGGTTTTAAAGTAGCTTCTCCTTCTTTCCATTTTGCTGGACAAACTAATCCTGGATTATCAGCTACGAATTTTGCAGCTTTTGCTCTTCTTACAAGTTCTGAAGCATCTCTTCCAATTCCTTCGTCATTTACTTCATAAGCAACGATTTTTCCTTCTGGATTTATAATAAATGTTCCTCTATAAGCAAGTCCGCTTTCTTCATTTAATACTTCAAATTCTCTTGAGATAGCTTTTGTTGGATCTCCGATCATTGTAAATTTAACTTTTCCAATTGCTTCAGAATGATCGTGCCAAGCTTTGTGAGTAAAATGAGTATCAGCACTTACTGAATAAACATTAAATCCTAATTTTTCCAATTCTTCTCTGTGATCTTCTAGATCTTCCAATTCTGTAGGACATACGAAAGTAAAATCAGCTGGGTAAAAAACCACAACATTCCATTTTCCTAAAAAGTCCTTTTCAAAACTTACTTCTCTAAATTCTTCATTTTGGTAAGCTTGTGCTGTAAAGTTTTCAATTTTTTTTCCTATTAGTGACATAATTTCCTCCTAATTATTAGTATTATTGTTTTTAATTTGAAATGATTACAATTATTTCTTAGTTACATTATATCACAAAATATTAATTTGTCAAATATTTTTTTTCGCATTTAATTTTTTTTGCTAATGCAGCTGATCAAATCCTTCCCCAAAGACTTTTGTTGTATCTGTAACTGTAACAAAAGCTGTTGGATCGTGCATTTTTAAAAATTTTCTTAATTGTATAAATTGCCTTCTTTCGATAATTGTAAGCAGTACATCCTTTTCAGTTTCAGAATATCCCCCAATTCCTTTTAAAATAGTACATCCTCTGTCAAAGTCCTTTAAAATATAATTTAATACAAGATCTTTATTGGAAGTGATAATCATAATTTGTTTACGTGAGTTAAATCCTTCAATAAATTTATCTGTAATAAATCCTGTTACATAAACACTTAATAATCCAACAAGCCCTAGCTCAACACCAAAGGCAAAAATTGCTGAAAGAGTAACAAGTGCATCAACAATAAAACAAGACATTCCATAGCCAATATGGCAGTATTTATTAATAATTCTAGCAATTATTGAAGTTCCTCCTGTGGAAGCTTCATAAAGATAGATAATCGTTACTCCTAAAGCACAAAGTGCACTTCCAAAAACTGTAGCTAAAAATATATCTTTGGTAATAGTGTAATTGGGATAAAATTTTTCAAAAAAAGAAAGAAAAAAAGATAAAAGTACAGTTGCATAAATGCTTTTAAATCCAAATTGTCCACTAATTACAATAAATGCTAGAGTAAATAAAATTAAATTGCTGATGGCGACAAATAGTCCTGTTGGAAAGCCAATTAGACTATTTATAACCAAAGCTAATCCAGTTACTCCTCCACTTGCTATTTTATTTGGGAAAAAGAAAAATTGCAATCCCATAGCAAGGAAAAGAGTTCCTATTCCAATAAAAAAATATTCTTTGATTAACTTAAAAATTGTTTTTTTATTCATAAATATTTCCTTTCTAAAGTTATTGTAATTATATCCGAACCTATTTAAAATAGAGCTATTTAAAGATTATATAAACTTAGAGTTTGGGTAAATAATCGTAGTTTTTAAGTTCGAGTTTAAATAAGTTTTGTTATAATTATATCTCATTTAAATAGTGGATTATTTATTTTTTATAAGGGGGTTAAAGCCCCCTTTTTATACAGAAGAATTTGTTTAGATTTAATATTAATTATTAATATAAGTCCAATTTATAGGTTAAATAATATAGTGGTTTGTTTTGATTTTGTACTGCAAAATCGTATTCATTAAATGCTTTTTTTGCTTGTGGAATATTTTTTTGAAGTTGTGCAGATAAACTGAATTTTTCAGTAATCATATTTGTTAGAGCTTTTAATTTTTTAGAAAAATCTTCTTCTAAATAAACATTTTCTACAGCATAATTATTACGTAGTCTTAAATCTCTTGCCATTATTTTTATGACTTCATCAAGACTTGCAATTCCATCAACCAAATTGATATTTTTGGCTTCGTCACCAAGCCATATTTTACCTTGTGCATAATTTTCAAGAGTATTTTCATCAATTTTACGATTTTTAGAAACACGTGATTTAAATTCTTTGTATGTTTCTTGCATTGACTGAGTGATTTTTTCACGTGATTCTTGTGATAATGGTTCAAAGCTATCGTTAATATCTGAGTATTTTCCTTTTGATATTGAATTTGAATGAACTCCAATTTTACCTTGTGCATTGTAAAATTTTGGAATCATTGAAACTACACCAATTGAACCAGTAATTGTAGCGTTATCTGCAAATACTTTGTTTCCTGCCATTGAAATGTAGTAGCCTCCAGAAGCTGCAGTATCTGACATTGAAACATAAATTGGAATATTTAGCTTTGTTAATTCCTGATAAATTACTTCAGAAGCAAGAGCTGAACCTCCGCCTGAATTTACACGAAGCACAATACCTCTTAAATTTTTAGTTTGCATTGCTTTTTCAACTTTTTCTAAAATATTGTCGGGAGTTATGACACCTTCCGTAACTCCATTTGGATCGTACATAATTGAACCTTCGGCATAAATTACAGCAATGGTACCATTTCTAGGATTTCCTATTTTTTCATCTTTTACTCTTTTTTCATAATAGTCAGTAATATCTGCGACGTTGTCTTCACGGATATCTAAACGTTTTGTAAAATCAGAAAATTGTTCCAGTTTATCAACTAAATTTTTATCACGTGCATCAAATGGTGTCAAATTAGTATCATTTCCATTTACAATATCGTTGTTTAATGTGTTTTTATCAATTTTACGATTTTTAGAAATATCGTTAATAAATTTTCCGTATCTGTTTTCTAATATTCTTGTAAGTTCAGAACGTAATTCAGGAGTCATTTCATTTCCAGTATAATTTTCTCCATAAGACTTGTAATTTCCAATACGGACAACTTCCATATTCACTCCTAATTTGTCAAACAGTCCTTTGTAATACATATCTGAATAATGATAACCTGTCAAATCAAGACTTGCTGAAGCAGATGGCACCATTACGATTTCATCTGCAATCGAAGCTAATTTGTAATTAGCATTTGTAATATAAGCTCCAAAAGCGTATATTTTTTTATTATTTTCTTTTAGTTCTTCAAATTTCTTTGATAATTCCTCTGTTTTTGCAGATGAAAGATTTATTGTATCTAAGGCAATAATAACACCTTTTACTTGCTTATTTTTCTTTATATCATCTAAACTGTTTAAAATATCCATATAAGACAGATTTTCTTTATCCGAAAAAATATCAGAACCTATAATTTTATCTTCGGTGACATCAGAAACATTGAAAAGTATATATTCATAGCTTTTTTTAGAATTTTCATTTTTAGTTTTTGAATTAACAATGGCAATAATTGAAATTCCAACTATAAAAATTATAAATATTGACAATGAAAGTTTTAAAAAAAATGAATATATTTCTTTTGCTGTAAATATTAAAAATCTTTTAAAAAAATTCCAAAATTTCATTTTTTATTTTCCTCCTTAAGTAGTTTTATATATTTTAAATTTTTTCTATAAATATGACAAATTATAGCACTTTAAGTAATAAATAGCAATAAATAAGTTTTTTATACGAGTAAGACATAGTTATTTTCCTTTTTATAATTTCTATATTTGTTAAAGTATTTACTGTAGCAGTAATTATTGCTTTATTAATTGTAATACAGGAAGGATATTGATTTTTGTTTGACTGTATTTTTTTGAACTTTAAAATAAATATGAATTTTTTATCTTGCTAAATATTTAAAATTATGCGATAATTTAACATATATAATTTGGATTTTAAAATGGAGGACTGAAAATGAACGATAGAATTGTTATTACGGTTATTGGAGCAGATAAAACAGGAATTGTTGCAAATGTTTCAACAAAATTAAGTGAACTGAGCTTAAATATTATTGATATTACACAAAAAGTTTTTGAAGATAATATTTTTGCAATGATTATGCTTGTTGAAGCTCCTAAAAATACAGATATAAAAGAGCTTCAGGAAAAATTTAAAAGTGTTGAGGAAAAAATAGGTGTTAGAGTTTATTTACAGCATGAAAATATTTTTAAGGCTATGCATAGAATATAGTCGTTATTAAAATTTAGGAGGAAAAAATGAATTTATTACCTGATGAGATACTGGAAACGATAGATATGGTTGAAATGCAGCATCTTGATGTAAGAACTGTAACAATGGGAATAAGCTTGCTTGACTGTATTGATACTGATGCACAAAAAACAGCAGAAAATATCTATAACAAAATTACAAAAAATGGAAAAGATTTGGTAAAGATCGCTAATGAAGTGGCAAGCAAATATAATATGCCAATTATAAACAAAAGAGTTTCAGTCACTCCAATTTCAATAATTGGAAATGCAACAGATGCAAAAGATTATACAATTTTTGCAAAAGCTCTTGACAAAGCAGCAAAAGAAATTGGAATTGACTTTATTGGAGGATTTTCAGCTCTTGTTGATAAAGGGTTTACAAAAGGTGATATTAATCTAATAAATAGCATTCCAAAAGCTCTTTCAGAAACTGATAGAGTTTGCTCATCTGTAAACATAGGTTCCACAAAATCTGGAATTAATTTGGATGCAGTAAAAATGATGGGAAAAACTGTAAAAGAATTAGCTGAACTTTCAAAAGATGCGGATGGATTAGCAGCTGCAAAATTTGTCGTATTTACAAATGCAGTTCCTGATAATCCATTTATGGCAGGAGCATTTCATGGAGTAGAAAATCCAGATATTGTGCTAAATGTTGGGATTAGTGGACCAGGAGTTGTAAGACATGCACTTGCAGGGATTTCAAAAACTGCAAAAATTGATGAAATAACAGAAGCAATAAAAAAAGTAAGTTTTAAAATTACAAGAATGGGAGAGCTAATCGGAAAAGAAGTGGCTCAAAGACTTGGAGTTGAATTTGGAATTATTGATTTGTCACTTGCCCCTACTCCAGCTGTGGGAGATAGTGTTGGAAACGTTTTAGAAGAATTTGGTCTGGAATCAGTTGGAGCTTATGGAACAACGCTTGCACTTGCAATATTAAATGATGCAGTAAAAAAAGGTGGAGCAATGGCTGCAACTCGTGTCGGAGGGTTGACAGGAGCATTTATTCCAGTAAGTGAAGATCAAGGAATGATAAAAGCCACAAGTAAAGGTTATTTAACACTTGAAAAATTAGAAGCAATGACTTGCGTATGCTCTGTTGGACTTGATATGATTGCTATTCCAGGGGATACTTCAGAAGCTGTAATTTCAGGAATAATAGCCGATGAAATGGCAATTGGAATGGTAAATACGAAAACTACCGCAGTTAGAGTAATCCCAGTTCCAGGTAAAAAAGCTGGAGATAGAGTAGTGTTTGGTGGACTTCTTGGAGAAGCCGATATAGTAAATGTAAACAACTTGGATTGCTCAGTTCTGATAAACCGTGGCGGAAAAGTGGCACCTCCAATTCAGGCTTTAAAAAATTAATAAAAAAAAATATAAAAAAATAAGAAAGTTAGGATTTATTCTTGACTTTCTTTTTAAACTACAAAAAAAGGGGAGATAAAAGTGATTACAACATTATGTTATCTAGAAAAAAACAAAAAATATCTAATGTTACACAGAACTAAAAAACAAAAAGATATAAATAAAGGAAAATGGCTAGGAATTGGCGGAAAATTGGAAGTTGAGGAAACACCTGAAGAGTGCTTAAAAAGAGAAGTTCAAGAGGAAACTGGCTACAAATTGAATAGTTATGAATTTCGTGGACTTGTGATTTTTAACTATAATGATGATGAGCCGCTATTTATGTATCTTTACACAAGTTCTGATTTTTCAGGAAATCAGCATGAATGTGACGAAGGCAACTTAAAATGGATTCCCAAAAAAGAAATTTTTGATTTAAAATTGTGGGAAGGCGACAAAATATTTTTAGAATTATTGTTTAAAAATACACCATTTTTTTATTTGACTTTAAATTATGAAAACGACAATTTATTGAGTTCAAAATTAGAATTTAAAGAAAAATATAGTTGCTTTGAAGTTTTTGTTCCAGAAAATTATGTGGAAAAAATTGTGGAAAACTTACAAAAATACAATCTTTTGACAGAAGGATTTTATGCAGATGTTTATTCTACAATTGATGGAATTGGACATTGGAAAACTTTGGAAGGAGGGAATCCTTTTGATGGAGAAGTTGGAAAATCCAGTGTTGCCAATGAAAAAATTATGAAATTTAGAGTGAAAAAAGAATTTTGTGAGTTAGCATATTATTTGATTAAGGAGGTTCATCCTTATGAAACGCCTGTGATTAATGTGTTTGAGATGGAAGTGTAGAATTTTATGGAGTAGAGGGATTTATGAAAATAAAATTATTTAAAATTTTTAAATATTTTAAAGATATAGTTTTTTGGAATAGAGAAAAATATAATAAATATTACGAAGCGTTGAAAAAATTTTATCCTGAATATTATTTATCAATAAATGATTATGAAGAAGATGATGTTGATGAAGAGATTGAGGGAACAAACTTAGAAACAGAAAAATTTCAATATTTTAAAAATAGTGAGATAGAAAAATTATTAAAAGAATATTATGAATCATCAAATATTTCATTTTCCTTTTTGGAAAGAAAAAATTTTTTTGATAAATTGAAAAAAGAATGTACGACACAAGATATAAATAAAATTTACAGTTTGATTTTTGAAGATGATAAGTGTGTTGAAACTAATAACTTGAAATTTGCGAATAAAATAGATAAAATTTTAAATCAAAATAAATTTGAAAAAGATTTTTTTGAATATAACCTTATGAATAATGATAAAAGTGAATTGGAGGAAATATTAAAAGAATACGAAGTCAATTCAGAAAAAGGGATAAAAAAATTTATTAAAAAATATTTTTTTCTAAAATATAATAAAATTTTGGGTTTATGTATAAATAGTAATGAAAATATTTTAAAAAATTGGATTTTTTCAAAACCATTTTTCTTAAATATAGAAAATATGATGTTTAAATATAAATTGAAAAAAATAAGTAATGAAGAAATTTCAGGCTATGTTTTTTATATAACTTTAATTCCTTTATGTCTACAATTTACAGGAATTATGCTTATGTTAATGGGAAGTTTACAAATTAATTATTGGATAATTTCATTAATTATAGGAATAATCTTTCTTATTTTAGATTGGGATGCACTTATAAATTATAAAGAGATAGAGGGAGGTTTTTCATCAGGAATGACAAATTGTTATTTATTTTTTGAACCAATCATTTATTTAATTTATCATTTGAAATGTCAGAATTTTAGTTATGAGAGTTTTTATCAACTTTTAGGATTAAATTTAATATTTATTATATATTTTATTATAAAGCAGAGAATAGTTTATCTTCGTGTAAAAAAAGTATCTAAATATTTTATAGATAGTATTTTGGGAAAAACTTATACGAACGAACTAATAGTTGAAAATGAAATACAAGAAATAAAAAAATCAGATTTGATAGAAAATTGGATAAAACTTTTAAAAAGTAAACTTTCTAAATTAGTATTAAAAAAATATGTATTTAGAAAAGCACCAGAATATGAAGGATTAATTGAAGATTTTATTCATTTTGAATCGGATGATAAAAAGAAAATTTTGGAAATTTTAAAATCTAAAGGAATTATAGAAAAAAGTAAAATACCAAAAAAAGAAAAGAAATTACTGTATAAAAGGTTAAAATTATAGATTTAAAAAATAGAAAAAAGGAGAAAACTTTATGAAAAAATTAATTTGTGCAATTACAATTTTTTTAGCAACAAGTTTAGGAGCAAATGCATACATGCTTAGGGAATATGTTCAGGAAACGCTTTCTAAAAAAGGAGTAAAATAAAGTATAATTGATGAAACATCAGAAAACAGGCATTCAGGAATCCCTACTATGAAAGCTGAAATGTCTAAAATGAACTTAAGAGAACCTGTTTTTATTAACGAAAGAGGAACTTTTAAAGTTATATTTTACAATGAAAAACAAAAAAGTGAACAAGTAGAGAAAAATAGTATACAAGTTATAGGGAAAAATAGTATAAATATTAGAAAAAATAATGTTTTGGAGCAAAGTGAACAAGTAGAGAAAAATAGTGCACAAGTTAAAAAAATAAATGTTGAGAATACAAGTAAAAATAATACTTTGAAGCAAAATAAAAAAATTCAAAAGTATAGTGCACAAGTTCTTGAATATTGTAGTGAACCTAAAACTCGAAAAGAAATTACGGCATATTTGGGTTTGAAATCAATTAATTACGTAGCAAAAAAAATTATTAATCCTTTGATTGAAAATAAAAAACTTAAATATACAAATTCTAATAGAAGAGCAAAAAATCAGAAGTATATAACGATAAAGGCTAGGGAGGAAGGAAAATGAGAACAGCAGTATATTGCGTAAGCAAAAACGGATACGAAACATGTTTAAAAATAAGAAACAATGTTTATAAAAATTTGCATATTTATGTGTCACAAAGAGTGGCAAATATGCTCAATCTTGAAAGTGAAAATGTGGAAAATTTGTTTGTAATAAATGAGCGAGTGCCAATTTTATTAGAAAAAACATTTGATAAATATGATTTACATATTTTTGTTGCAGCAACTGGAGCAGTTGTAAGAATTATTGAAGGGAAATTTAAAAGCAAGGACACAGACCCAGCTGTTATTACAGTTGATGACCATGCTAATTTTGTGATTTCATTACTTTCAGGACATCTTGGTGGTGCAAATGAAGAATGTAAAAAAATTGCAAATGGAATCGGAGCAATCCCAGTAATTACAACAGCTTCTGATGTCGGTGGAAAAATTGCAGTTGATACATTGTCACAAAAAATTAAAGCAAAATTGGAAAGTTTGGATGATGCCAAAAGAGTGACTTCGCTTATCGTAAATGGAGAAAATGTGAGCATTCATTTGCCAAAAAATATCGTAGAAAACGACAAAAATTGTGCTGGAGCAATAATTGTCTCAAACAGAAAAAATATCGAAATTTCTAAAATTATTCCCAAAAATATCATTCTTGGAATTGGCTGTAAAAGAAATACACCAAAAGAAAAAATCATCGAAAAAATAAATTATGTAATGGAAACTCAAAATTTAGAAATGGACTCGATAAAAAAAGCCGCATCCGCTTGGGTAAAATCTGATGAAATTGGACTTTTAGAAGCAATGACCGAATTAAATATTCCAATAGAATTTTTTGAAAAAGAAAAAATTTTGGAAGCAGAAGATTTAGTTGAAGAGCGTTCAGAATTTGTAAAAAATCAAATCGGAGTGTACGGTGTTTCCGAGCCTTGTGCGTACTTAGCTTCGAGCAGAAAAGGAAGTTTTTTGGTGAAAAAAATTAAGTTGGAAGGAATTACAATTTCAATTTTTGAGGAGGAAATGTGAGAATGGAAATATACAAATTGTCATTTATAGCAATAGTGTTGTTTATGATACACGAATTTGAAGAAATAATTTTTATAAAAAAATTTATAGGAAAAAATAAAGTTGTAAAAGATATGAAAAATGAATTATTTTTGAAGAAAAAGGAAAGTTATCCATCTACAGAAACAACTTCATTAATGATCGCCGAAGAATTTATAATTTTATCAACATTACTTTTTATAGCAAGTGAGATTAGTATGTATGAAATAGTACTGTCATTATTTATTGTATATATTGTACATTTAGTACCTCATATGTATGATGCGCTTAGATATAGAAAGTTTTCACCAGGAAGTCGGACTTCTTTTATAATTTTCCCTTTAGGAATTTTAATAATCTGGAATGTTATTTTAAATAAAGAAATTAATTTAGTTATTTTAATTTTATGTGTCATAATAATTGGATTTCTTATGATTTTAAATTTGCTATTTTTACATAAAATTAGTAAAAAAATTGATAGGTATCTATGGAAATAAAAAAAATTATAAAAATATTTAAAATAAAAAATAGATTTAAAAAATATATAATCAATATAAAAAATTTAAAGAAAGGAGCTTGTATAATGTAACTATATTATACAAGTAAAATAACATGAAAAAAATACTTTTTGCATTAGCACTATTTTTTATAATAAACTTAAATTTAGCCGCTTTAACAATGAAGGAAAAAATCCAGCAAGATTTGTCAAAAGCAGGTGTTAAACAAGAAATAATTGATGAAACTGTAAAATTGGATAAGAAATTTGGAGAAGGATTTGTAGAAGAAGATGGAGATGGGAAAAGGGCAATTGAAAGTAAGGATGAATGGGAAAAACTTTATCTGAAAGATAAAAGAAATTATGTTGCCTTGGAAAGATTGATAGAATCATATTTTGTGACTGGGATACCAAATGATCCTCAGAAGAAAAAATATGTTTCAGAATATTTGAAAATGGATATTCCTGAAGATAGAAAAAATTTCGTTTTGGGAATGGACTTCTGGAATTGTTCCAAAAACAAAAATATAAAAAATGAGTATTTTGAAAAAGTTAAAAAGATTAGCGACAATCAGTATTATTTGAAAACAATAGATTTTTTTGAATATTTATCAAAAGAAACAGAAAATATAAAAGAAGATGGAAATCCTAAGTTAATAAAACAGAAAATAGATGAAATAACGCAAAAAATGGATGAAATTGATAAAATACTTGATAATAAAAATTTGCTAGAAAAATACAGAATTTCTGATGAAGAAGCCTATTCTGATCAATTAACTTTTTTTATGGTTGGTGGTATACTAAAAGCGTTTACAGGTGATACTGAAGAAATGGTCAATGATTTTATAAATAAAATTGCAAATAAAAAGATTTCTAAAGAAGTGGCGGAATATAATAAAAATAAGGAAATGATGACTGTTATGACAATTCAGATGGCAATGGCTTTGAAAGGATTTTTTGGAGAAATGTCAGAAAAAGAAATTACAAAACTTGAAAAATTGACAAAAAAACTTCAAGATACTGAAATGTATAAAAGAATTAATATGAATTCGGTAAATGATAAAAATAATGGGAAATGATGTTCAAATTCAATAAAAAAGGGAAAAGTTTAATCACTTTTAGATAACAAATTGTTAATCAAAAAAAATTTGACTATATCGAAACAAGAATAGATAAGGAGAAAAAGATTTTTGATTGGACATTTGGATGTGATGGATTAAATTGTAAACTTGTTTTTTTAGGAAAAATAAAGATTTTGAGAAAAAAATAAAATTAAAAGATTTGAAAGAAAAAGAAAAAATTGTTAGAATTCTTATTTTTGGAAAAAGAGAAGAAGATGAAGAAATTTCAGAAGGAGTATTTTTAAGAAAAGGAACTGACAGTAAAGATAATAAATTTTATGTGTATGATGATGAAAATGAGGATAGAATATTAACAGTTTTTGCAGGTCAAAATGAAAATTTAGATTTTTTTAAATTTGTAAATGAAACATTGGGAGAAAATTATAAAAATATTGAAGCGAAATATGGTGGAAGAGATTAAAAATAATAAATAAAAATTTTTTAAAATATAGTAATTTAGGAGGAATAAAAATGAATAAAAATGGAAAAATTTATGTAGTAGGAATTGGACCTGGGAAAAAAGGAGATATGACATTTAGAGCGTATGAAGCGATGGAAAAAAGTGATGTTATTGTTGGGTATAAAACTTATACGGATTTGGTAAAAGAATATTATCCTAATAAAGAAATTGTAAGTTCTTCGATGATGAAAGAAGTTGATAGATGTACTGATGTTTTGAAGATGGCAAAAGATGGGAAAAATGTGGCTCTTATCAGTAGTGGAGATGCTGGAGTTTATGGAATGGCTGGGATTATGTATGAAGTCGCTGGCGAAGATGATGATATAGAAATTGAAGTAATTGCAGGAATTACAGCAACAAATGCTGCGGCTGCAATTGTTGGGGCTCCAATTATGCACGATTATGTAACGATTAGTCTAAGCAATCTTTTAACAGATTGGGAATTAATAAAAAAACGTCTAGAATTAGCAGCAAAAGGTGATTTTATAGTAAGTCTGTACAATCCAAAAAGTAGAGGAAGAACAGAACAAATTGTAAAAGCGCAACAAATTATGCTAAAATACAAATCAAAAGATACTCCAGTTGCAATTGTAAGAAATGCTGGACGTGAAAATGAAGAATATGAAATTACAACACTTGAAAATATGCTTGATTTTGAGATAAATATGCTAACAATCGTATTAATTGGAAATTCAAATACATTTGTTAAAAATGGGAAAATGATTACGCCTAGAGGGTATCAAAGAAAATATGAATATTAAAATATACTTGAATCTATTTAAAATTAAATTGTTAAAAATTATATAAGCTTGGAGCTTGAGTAAAATAGTCATAACTTTTGAGCTTAGTATAAATCGGTTTTACTATAGATTTATTATAATAAAAAGGGATAATCTCAAATATTGAGAAAATCCCTTGCTTTATTTTTATTTATTTCAATTAGAAACTTAGAAATTTTGCAACTCTTTCTTTTTCTTTTTCCCAGTCTTTTCCATAATAAGATTTTAAGTAAATTTCTCTTAATTCTTCCATTAATGGATATCTTGGATTAGCTGGTGTACATTGATCATCAAAAGCATCTAATGACATTTCATCTACTGCTTCCAAGAAATCTTTTTCAGGGATTCCCCATTCTCTAATAGTTGCAGGAATACCAATTTTTTTGTTTAATTCATTAATTCCTTTGATTAAATTTTCTACTTTTTCTTCTTTAGTATTTCCTCCAAATCCTAAATGTTCTCCCATTTCAGCATATCTTTGCATTGCATCAGGATATCTGTATTGTGGGAATAATCCCATTTTTGTTGGAGCTTCAGCAGAATTGTAACGAATAACTTCTTCAAGAATTATTGCATTTGCTATACCATGTGGAATGTGGAATTTTCCTCCAAGTTTGTGTGCAAGTGAGTGATTTATTCCTAAGAATGCATTTGCAAAAGCCATCCCAGCAAGGCAAGAAGCATTTGCCATTTTTTCTTTTGCTTTGATTGCTTTTTCACCTAGCTCTACTGATTCTGGCAGGTATTTAAATACAAGTCTTGCTGCTTCTTTTGAATATGGTTTTGTGTATTCTGTTGCCATAACTGAAACATAAGATTCAAGTGCATGTGTAAATACATCTATTCCAGAAGCTATTGTAAGTCCTTTTGGCATTGTAAGCATAAGTTCAGGATCATTAATTGCAACATTTGGTGTTAATGCGTAATCTGCAAGTGGATATTTAATTCCTGTTTCATCATCTGTAATTACAGAAAAAGGTGTTACTTCTGAACCAGTTCCAGCTGAAGTTGCAACTGCAATAAATTTAGCTTTTTTACCCATTTCAGGAAATTCTACTATTCTTTTTCTAATATCCATAAATCTCATTGCCAAATCTCTAAATCTTAATGTTGGATGTTCATATAATACCCACATAATTTTAGCGGCATCCATTGCAGAACCTCCACCAAGTGCGATAACAACATCAGGATTGTATTCAAGCATAGCTTTTGCACCAGATTTTGCTGAACTTAATGTTGGATCTTCTTTTACTTCAGAGAATATTCTGTAGTCAATATGTATGCTGTCTAATACTTTTGTAATATGTTCTGTGTATCCTAATTCTGCTAATACTTTATCTGTTACAATAAATGCTTTTTTGTGTTTTCCTTTTAATTCTTCTAAAGCTGTCGGAAGTGATCCGTATTTGAAATAAATTTTTTCAGGAACTTTGAACCATAACATATTTTCTCTTCTTTCTGCGATTGTTTTTACATTTAACAAATGTTTTACTCCTACATTTTCTGACACGGAATTTCCTCCCCACGAACCACATCCAAGTGTTAATGATGGCTCTAATTTAAAGTTAAATACATCTCCAATTGCTCCAAGTGATGCTGGCATATTAATTAATGTACGTCCTGTTTTCATCAATCTTCCAAATCTATCTATTTTTTCTTTTTCTGCTAAATTAATATATAATGAAGATGTGTGTCCCAATCCTCCAAGTCTTACTAATTCATCAGCTTTTTTAAGTCCATCTTCAAAATCTTCAGATTTGTACATTGCAAGCACTGGAGATAATTTTTCGTGTGCAAAAGGTTCTTCTAATCCAGTTGAAGTTACTTCTCCAATTAATACTTTTGAATGTTTTGGAATTTCAAATCCTGCCATATTTGCGATAACATAGGCACTTTTACCAACTATATCTGCATTTAGACTACCATTTTTAAATAATATTTCTCTTACTTTGTCCAATTCTTCGTCATTTAAAATGTAAGCTCCTCTATTTAAAAATTCGTTTTTTACTTTATCGTAAATTTCTTTGTCTATGATTACAGACTGTTCTGTTGCACAAATTACTCCGTTATCAAATGTCTTAGACATTAAAATATAGTTTGCAGTCATTTTTATATCTGCTGATTTATCAATTACAACTGGTGTATTTCCAGCTCCTACTCCAATTGCTGGAGTTCCAGATGAATAAGCTGCCTTAACCATTCCAGGACCACCTGTTGCAAGTATTAAGTCAGCACTTGCCATAAGTTCTCTTGATAGTTCTACGCTTGGTTCATCAATCCATCCAATTATATCTTTTGGTGCTCCATATTTTATTGCTGTTTCCAAGGCAATTCTAGCTGTTTCAATTGTTGCTTGTTTTGCTCTTGGATGTGGTGAAAATATTATTGCATTTCTTGTTTTTAATGAAATTAATGTTTTAAACATTGCTGTTGAAGTTGGGTTTGTTGTTGGTACAATCCCTGCAATAATTCCTATTGGAGTTGCAATTTTTTTAATTCCATAAGATCTGTCGTCTTCCAATACTCCACAAGTTTTTTCATCTTTATATTTATTGTAAATATATTCAGAAGCAAAGTGATTTTTTATAACTTTATCTTCTACAATACCCATTCCAGTTTCTGCCACTGCCAAATTTGCCAGTGTAATTCTTTCATCATTCATCTTTTGAGCCACTTTTCTAAAAATCTTATCGACTCTTTCTTGATCAAATGTCGCAAATTCTTCCTGCGCCTTTCTAACTCTTTGAATAAGTTCTTTCAAACTTTCCAAATCTTTAACTATTGCCATTTTTCCTCCTGTAAATAAAGAATATACTTTCTTATTTTAATTTATATTATAATAATACTCTATTTTCTAAAAAAACTCAAGTTTTTTTTTTCACTTTTTAATTTTAATACTATTTTCTACCTTTTATTCTCATCTAAACATAGTAAAACTAATTTAAAACTAAACTTAAAAATTTTAACCTCAAAGTTTATATGGTTTTTAATAGAAAAAAGAGGCTATTTCGGTTATATTTAGAAATAGCTCTTTTATTTTTATATATTTTTAATCATATATTTTTTTTTAGATTATCCACTATTACGAAGTCCTGTTGCCAGTCCGTTTATTGATATATGGATAGCTTTTTTAAGTTCATCTGAATCATCACCAGATCTTGAACGTTTTATTAACTCAATTTGTAAATAGTTCATTGAGTCAAAATATGGCAGACGATTTCGTAAACTGCTTACTAATTCTGGGTTATCTGCAAGTAAAACGTCATTTCCTGTAATTTTTTTCAAAATATCAATTGTTAAAATCCATTCTTTTGCAATTTCATTAAAGATTTTTTGAGCAGTTTCCTGATCGCTTGCTAGTTTTACGTATTCAGAAAATATTGATAAATCAGATTTTGATAAAACCATATCTACATTTGAAATTGTGGAACGGAAAAACGGCCATTCTTTGTACATTCTTTGTAAAATTTCCAGATTTTTATTATCATTGTTAATCCATTTTGTAAATGCTGTTCCAACACCATACCATCCCGGAAGCATTATTCTGGCTTGTGACCATGAAAATACCCACGGAATTGCTCTTAAACTTTCCAATGATTGTGTTTTTTTACGAGAAGAAGGTCTTGAACCAATGTTTAATCCAGCAATAAAGTTTATTGGAGTAACTTCAAAAAAGAAATCTGAGAATCCATCTGTATTGTAAACTAAATCACGATAGGCATGATAACTTAATTCTGAAACATTTTCTATTATTTTTTCGTATTCTTCCCAGTTTGCATCTTCTGCTGTCACTGCACTTGACTCAAGGGCTGCTGAAACTAATGCTTCCAAGTTTTTCAATCCTAAATCTGGATTTCCATATTTTGCACCAATTACTTCTCCTTGTTCTGTAAGTCTGATTGTTCCATCTGTACTTCCTTCAGGTTGTGCTAAAATGGCTTCGTAACTTGGACCTCCACCACGTCCGACTGTTCCTCCACGTCCATGGAAGAATGAGATTTCTACATCAAATTCACGTCCAATTGCAGTAAGTTCTTTTTGTGCTTTATACAATGACCAGCTTGAACTTAGGTATCCACCATCTTTGTTACTGTCTGAATATCCTAACATAACTTCCTGTTTTCTTCCTTTTTTATCCATCCATTTTTTTACTAATGGCAAATTAAACCATTTTCTCAAGATATTAGGAGCTGCAATCAAGTCTTCAACTGTTTCAAAAAGTGGAACAATTTGTAAATCACAAAATTCATTTCCTTCATTTCCTTTGGCAAGATTAGCTTCTTTTAATAAGATAGCTATTTCAAGCATATCTGAAACACTTGTAGCATGAGAGATTAGATTTTTTTCAATGATTTTATCTCCAAAACGATCTCTTAATGATTTTGCTTTTCTGTAAATTGCAAGTTCTGAAGCTAATGTTTCACTTTGTGGAATTGTTGGATCACTTAAAATTCTAGGATCGTATTCTAATTCTCTTAACAAAATTTCACATCTTGCATCTTCTGAAAGGCTTAAATAATCTCCCAAAATATTTGCACTTTTTAAAAGTTCTGCAACACATACTTCATGAACGCTAGAATCTTGTCTTAAGTCAATTGTTGCAAGATGGAATCCAAATATTTTTGTAGCACTAATTAGATTATTTAATTTTCCTTGTGTTAGAAATTCACTATTGTTCTTTTTAAGTGATTCTGCCACAATAACTAGATCATTTGTAAATTCTTGGGCTGATTTATAAGGTATATCAATTCCATTTTTTCTTTTTGGAGGTAATAAATCACGATTGCGGTCACATAAATTATATGCAGTAGCAAGCAATCTATCCCTTATTGCTGTCAAAGCACGACGGTATGGTTCACGAGTACGGTGTGGCGAAACTTCACCAGAAGCATCAGCCAGTTTTTGTAATTCCTCTGTAACATTTGTCATAGCAATTGACATTGATAATTCTCTATAAATTTCACGAACAACATCTAAATAGTGCTGGAATAGTTTTATAGCTTGTTCTTGTGCTGATTGTTCCAAAGTATTTACTGTAACATAAGGATTTCCATCCCTGTCTCCACCAATCCACATTCCCATTGTGAGAGGAACTAAAGATTGAGATTTCATTTCAGAATTTCCTAATTTTGTTGAAATTTCTTGAAATTTATTCATTAACCTTGGAATTTCATTGAAGAATGTAATATTGTAATAACTTAAAGCATTGCTTATTTCATCTGTCACACGTAATTTTGTAGCTCTTAACATTGCAGTTTGCCACCAAATTTGAATACCACGGCTTAAATCGTTTAGCCATTCATTTTCATCAATTTGATGTAATTTTACATTTTCATATTTATCTAAAATATCCGTTAATTTTTTTGTCAAGTCCAAAATACTTTTTCTTTGTACTTGAGTTGGATGTGCTGTTAAAACAGGAACAATCGAAACTTTTTCCATCGCTTTTAATATGTTTTTTTGGCTGATTCCTTTATTTTTCAAGTTTTTTAATGATTTTTCAAGAGATCCTATTTGCAACTTGTTGGAAATCTTTGCATACCGTTGCTGGTGAGTTTGATACACATCTTCAGCAATGTTGGCAAGAGCAGAAAAGATTGAAAAACTTCTTATCACTCTTAAAATTTCCACATCAGTAAGATCGGAACAAAAAGATGATAAATTTTTTCTAGCTTCTTGTTTTTTTGTTTTATAATATTTACTCGATGCCTCCTTTAACTTTTCAGTAACTTCATAAATATGCAATCCTGCATATCTAAAAATTGTTTCCCCCAGCAAATTGGAAAATAACTCATTATGAATAAGTAGATCTTCCTGATGTTTATCCAGTTTTACTGACGGTAAAGGAGTTATTGGTAAATTTTTTAAATCCATTTATTTCACACTCTCTTTCTTTTTGTAGTAATTTTGTATTTTTATCAATTTTTAGATAACTCATTTTTTTAAATATTTCATCTCCTAAATTATATCATAAAAATGGTTTATATTAAATAGCGATTTTAAATTATTGAAAAATATGCTATAATTTCAGAACAAGGCAAGTGGAAATAGTTGCCATTCCTATTGCATTAAAATAAAAAATAAATAAAATAAAAAATATTAAAATTAGTTAGATATTTGAAATAAAAAATGTTGAGGGGAAGAAGATGGAAAAAAATTATGATGTATTGGAATTTTATAAAATAATTAACGAACTTGTTGATTTATCAAGATTGGAAAAGACAAAAGAGAAATTTTTAGATATTGATATTATAAAAGAAAAATCGGTATTAGACAGGGAACTTATGCTTATGATGGAGATGATTGACTTTTATAAGTATGATGATGGGCTAGAACTTGCAGGTCTTGCAGATATTACTGGGATGATGAGTTCTATTGATATAATTGGTTCATATTTGAGCATTGAGAATTTGGCAGTTTTAAAAAAGAATTTGACTATCTTTAGGATTTCTAAAAGCAGGGCTAAGAATGTTAGGGACAAGTATAGAGCAATATGGAATCTGTTTAGTGATGTTGAAGAAGTTAAAGATATTGAGAATTTTATTTCAGAAGTTATTAATGATGAAGGTGTCTTAAAAGATGATGCTTCGATTGGGCTTCGAGATGTGAGAAGACAAAAGCAAAATATTAATGCCAATATTAAAGAAAAATTTGATGAGCTGATTTCCAATAAAAATACACAAAATGCAATTCAGGAAAGAATAGTAACACAGAGAAATGACAGATATGTAATTGCTGTAAAAACTGATTTTAAAGGACTTATAAAGGGGATAGAACATGATAGGTCGGCGACAGGAAGTACAGTTTACATCGAGCCTTTAAATGTTGTTTCATTAAACAACAAATTGCGTGAATATGAAGCTCGTGAACGTGAAGAAATTAGAAAAATACTACTTAGAATTACAGAAATTGTAAAAACTAAAAAAGAAGAAATTCTGGAAATTAAAGAAATTTTGGAAAAACTTGACTTTATTGATGCGAAAACGACTTATTCAATTAATAAAAAATGCGTTGTTCCGAAAATTATTAATAAAGAATATTTGAAGTTAGTAGAAGCAAGACATCCACTGATTGATGAAAATTCAGTTGTTCCAATTAATTTTGAGCTTGGGAATCCTGAAAATATAATGCTTATTACAGGACCTAATACTGGTGGAAAAACAGTAACATTGAAAGTGGCTGGACTTATTACAATTATGGCATTATCAGGTATTCCGATTCCTGCAAATGAAAAAACTGAAATTGGATATTTTCACAATGTACTAGCTGACATCGGGGATGAGCAAAGTTTGGAGCAGAATCTATCATCATTTTCAGGGCATGTGAGCAAAATAAAAGATATAATTGAAAATGCAAGCAGTAAATCTCTTGTGTTAATGGATGAACTGGGAAGTGGAACTGATCCGATGGAAGGAGCAGCTTTTGCAATGGCAGTTATTGACTATCTAAATAAAAAGCATGTAACTTCAATAATCACAACCCATTACAGCGAAGTAAAAGCTTATGCCTTTAATTCAGAAGGAATAAAAAGTGCTTCAATGGAATTTAATGTGGAAACATTATCGCCAACATATAGACTGCTGGAAGGAATACCTGGAGAAAGCAATGCCCTTATAATTGCACGAAAATATGGAATTAGTGAAGAAATCATTGAAAATGCAAAAAGCTATATAAGTGAAGATAATCAGCGTGTCGAAGAAATGTTAAAATCTATAAAAGAAAAAAATAATAAACTGGAAATGATGCATTTACAATTAGAAGCAACAAGAACAGAACTTGATAAGCAAAAAAATATTTATAAAGAAAAAATGATAAAACTTGAAAATGAAAAAAATGAAATTATAAAACGTGCCTACGAAGAAGCTGACAATTATTTAAAAAATATGCAAGCAAAAGCCAGAAATCTGATTGATAAAATTAATAGTGAAGAATCAAAAAAAGAAGATGCAAAAAATGCTCAAAGAAGCCTGAATATGCTGCGTGAATCATTTATTACAGATAGGAAAAAAAATGTAAAGGAAAAGAAGGTTATCAATCAAAATATAGATTTTTCTGTTGGGGAAGAAGTCCTTGTAAAAACAATGAACCAAAATGGAAAAATCTTAAAAATAATGCCAGGCAACCGTATCCAAGTACAAACTGGAATATTAAAGCTGGTCGTATCAACTGACGATATCGTAAAAATCCAAAAGAAAAAAACAAACAAATTCAAAAACTTTGCTTCATTAAAACGAACTTCCCAAGTACGAGGAGAAATCGACTTACGTGGAATGAATGCCGACGAAGCAATCGCAGAACTTGAAACATACATGGATAGAGCAATGCTTACAGGCTACCACGAAATCTACATAATCCACGGAAAAGGAACAATGGTTCTAAGAAAAAAAATCCACGAATACCTAAGAACTTCAAAATATGTGACAGAATTTAAGGATGCTAATCAGAATGAAGGGGGAGTTGGGTGTACAGTAGTTACTTTGAAATAATTAAATTATGTTAAGGGAGATTTTTTATATATGAAAATAAAAAACTTATACATAGAAAATGAAAAAAGATTGAAAAATTTAAATATTAATTTTGAAAATGATGGGAAAATATTAGATGTAGTGGTTTTGGCTGGAGTAAATGGAACAGGTAAAACAACAGTTTTGGAAGTTATATCAGATTATTTTAAAAATATTGAACAAGGTTTAAAAAATAAAAATAAAATAGATATAGAATTTGAATCAGATGAAAAAAGTTTAAATAACTTGATTGAAAATGGAGAAACTAAGGTGATTTATGTTCCAGCAACAGTAGAATTTAGAAATGTATGGAATGATGAAAAATATTTTTTAGAATTAATTAAAGATAAATTTTCGTATACTATTGGAACATATAAATTTCGTAACATTCCTGATTATATAAGATCCAAAATTATGAATAAAGTAACTGAAGGAAGTGATAAAAGTTCACAACAAATAATGGAAGAAGTAGTTTCTGAAATAAATGAAATGTTTCAAGTTCTCGATGAAAATAATGATATTAAATTAGTAGGAATGTCAAAAGCTAACAGTTTAGAAAAAATACTTCCTATCTTTAAAAATTCATCAGGTGATACATTCGATATAAATAATTTATCATCAGGAGAAAAACAATTATTCTTACGAACATTAGCAATAAGAACAATGGAACCTGAAAATTCAATTATCTTGATTGATGAACCAGAACTTTCGTTGCATCCAAAATGGCAGCAGAGAATTGTCGATGTTTATACAAAAATTGGGAAAAACAATCAGATTATTATTGCAACACATTCGCCACATATTTTGGGGAGTGTGAGAAAAGAGAATATTATGTTGCTGGATAAGGATGATGAAGGGAAAATTGTGGTTAAAACTGGGGATGAGTTGCATGATTCTTATGGACAGCCGACAGAGAGAATTTTGGAAGATATAATGGGGCTTAAAACAACTAGAAATCAGGAAATATTTGATAAATTAGAAAAAATTAGGGAAATGGTTAATGAGAATAAATATGAAACGGATGATTTTAAAAAAGATTATAAGGATCTAAAAGAAATATTGGGAACAACGGATGAAGACATTATGCTTATAGATATGGAAATTCAAATCAAAAAGAAAGGATTGAAAAATGCTAAAAATAATTAAAACTTCAGAGCCGAACTTTTTGAAAGAATTTAAGAAAAAAGAAAAACCAAAAAATTGGAAAGATTTTGATTTTAACATAAAAAAAGAATTAAAAAATTATATGTTGGAAAATGAACAAAAAATCGGAAATAATAGTTATTGTCCTTATTGTGAAAGAAAGATAATTGAAAATGAAAAAAGTCAGATAGAACATATTAAACCAAAAGATAAATTTCCAGAATTATTTTCAGATTATAAAAATTTTATTGCAGGATGTCTTAATATTGAGAGTTGTGGCTCAAAGAAAAGTAATAAATGGAGTGATTTGTTTATAAATCCTGTAATTGATAATCCAGATAAATATTTTTCATATAACAGAATGACAGGAGAGATAATTCCAAGAAAAGATATTTCAGAAAAAGATTCAGAAAAAGTTGAATACACGATTAAAATATTAAATTTGAATGGTGATAAAAGATTGTTAAAGGGAAGAAAAAGTGTAATAAAAATGATTGAGAATTATCAAAAAACTTACGATGATGAAATATTGAGAGAAATATCTGAAAATTTAGATTTTCCAACATTGAGAAATTTTTTAATTGAGAGTTTTAAAATAGAATAAAAATAAGGATTTGAAAAAAATTAGGAGAATAAAAAATGAAACTTTACAATACAATGACAAATAAAATTGAAGAATTTAAGACAATAGAAGAAAATAAGGTAAAAATGTATGTCTGTGGACCTACTGTCTATAATTATATACATTTGGGAAATGCACGTCCGATTGTAGTGTTTGATACGTTGGCACGATATTTTAAATATAAAGGGATGGAAGTTGATTATGTGCAGAATTTTACGGATGTGGACGATAAGATTATAAACAAATCAATTGAAGAAGGAATTTCTGCAAGTGAAGTTTCAGAAAAATATATAAAGTGTTTTTTTGAAGATATTAACAGGTTGAATATTCTTGAAAGTGTGAAAAGACCTAAGGTTACTGAGAATATGGCAGAAATTATTGAGATTATTCAAAAATTGATTGACAATGGGTTTGCTTACGAGAAAGATGGAGATGTTTATTTTGAGGTGAAGAAATATAAAGATTATGGGAAATTGTCAAATCAGAAAATTGAGGAGCTGGAACTTGGGGCTAGGATTGATGTGTCAGAAATAAAGAAAAATCCGATGGATTTTGCACTTTGGAAGAAAAAGAAAAAAGAAGGGGAGCCGTTTTGGGAATCGCCTTGGGGACAGGGGCGTCCTGGATGGCATATAGAATGTAGTGCAATGGCAAAAAAATATCTTGGGGATACGTTTGATATTCATGGTGGTGGACAGGATTTAGTTTTTCCGCATCATGAAAATGAGATTGCCCAAAGCAAGTGTGCTTATCACGGAAATTTTGCAAATTACTGGCTTCACAACGGATTTATTCAGATAAATGGGGATAAGATGTCAAAGTCAACAGGAAATTTCTTTCTGTTAAGAGAAATACTTGAAAAATTTTCTGGAAATGCAGTACGGCTTTTTATTCTTAGTACACATTACAGAAAGCCGATTAATTTTTCATTTGAGAATATGGAAGATACAAAAAAAGCGTTGCAAAACATTGTAAAATCAATGAATAAATTTGAAGGTATTGTTGAAAAATATAAGAATGAAAAAACAGTAGAAATTAAGAATTTGGATTTTTCTCAAAAAATTGATGAGTTTGATAAAAAATTTGAAGATGCGATGGATGAGGATATGAATACGCCGCAGGCATTAGCGACTATTTTTGATCAGATTAGGGAAACGAATAAATTTATTTCTGTAAATAAAGATGAACTTTCTAAAATTTATTCTGAAATAGAAAAATCTTATGAATCTTTAAAAAGAAAAATAGGAAATGTTTTTGGAATAGAAATTGAAATGGAAAATTCTGCAAAGGAAGAAGATGGAGAAAATATGGAATTGACTAAAAAATTAATTGAATTGCTGATAAAATTACGAAGTGAGGCAAGAAGCGAGAAAAATTTCAAGTTATCTGATGAAATTAGGGATGAATTGAAGGCACTTGGAGTAGAAATTAAGGATAATCGAGATGGAAGTACAGATTATGATTTTATCTAATTTGAATTCTAGAAAAATTGAGATATTAGACTTGGTCAAAAACTATATGTATTTAAAATAAATATTCTGAAGCAAGGGGTCTTGACTCCTTGTGAAATAAAAAAAATTTAAGCTATCGAATAAAGTATATTATAAAAATGAGGAAATTTATGAAAAATATTTTAGTAGGAGTTACAGGTGGAATTGCAGCATATAAGTCAGCTGGGATTGTGTCGCTTTTGAAAAAGAAGGGATATAATGTGAAAGTTGTGATGACTGAGAATGCTACGAAAATCATTGGACCTTTGACTCTTGAAACTTTATCAAGAAATAGGATTTATGTGGATATGTGGGATAGTAATCCGCATTATGAGGTGGAGCATATTTCACTTGCGGATTGGGCGGATGTTGTTTTGATTGCACCTGCGACTTATAATATAATTGGAAAGGTAGTAAATGGGATTGCAGATGATATGCTTACAACAATCCTTTCTGCTGTTTCAGTAAGAAAGCCAGTATTTTTTGCTTTGGCGATGAATGTGAATATGTATGAAAATCCAATTTTAAAAGAAAATATTCAAAAGCTAAAATCTTTTGGATATAGGTTTATTGATGCAGAAGAAGGACTGCTTGCCTGCAATTATAGTGCGAAGGGGAGAATGAGTGAGCCAGAAGATATTGTCGATGAAATAGAAAGATACAGTATTTTTTCAAAATTTGAGAATTTTGATACAGCCTTGAAAGGTAAAAAAATTCTTATAACAAGTGGGCGAACAAAGGAAAATATTGATCCTGTCAGATATTTGTCAAATAATTCAAGTGGGAAAATGGGGTATTCACTTGCTCAGGCAGCCACTGATTTGGGAGCAGAAGTAACTTTAATTAGTGGGCCTACGAATTTGAAAGTTCCAAATGGACTTGAAAAATTTATTTTTGTAGAATCGGCATTGGAAATGTATGAGAAAGTGGATGAATATTTTAAAAATACTGATATTTTCATAGCTTGTGCGGCAGTTGCTGATTACAGACCAAAGGAATACAAAAATGAAAAAATAAAGAAATCTGATTCGGATTTTGTTATAGAATTGGTTAGAAATCCTGATATTTTGCTAGAGATGAGCAAGAAGAAGGAAAAGCAGCTATTAGTCGGATTTGCGGCAGAAACTAACAATATAAAGGAAAATTCCTTAAAAAAGCTGGAAAAGAAAAATTTGGATATTATAGTGGCAAATAATGCATCTGTAATGGGCAGCAATGAAAATGTGATTGAGATTATTAAAAAAGATAGGACTTCGGTGGAAATTAGTCAGAAAAGTAAGATTGAGTTGGCTTATGATATTTTGAATGAAGTTATTTTTGAGTTGGAAAAAAATAAATAAAAGAAGGAGAAGCTATACAAATTTAGCGAATTAATGTTATGGATAATGAAAAGAAAAATGTAAATAGAGTTTTGAATGAAAAAAAAGAAAATTTAGAAAAGAAAAATTCAAAATCTAGAAAAAAAACAGGAATAATTTTGGGAATAACGGCTTTATTGATTTTAGGAATTATAATTTTAGGAATGATATTTGGTAGAAAAAATATTAATTTTGGAAATATTGCGACTGAAGATGAAGATGATAAAATTTTTAGAATTAATCCAGTAAAAGATCCACAGGTTACGTATTATAATTTTCGTGGAGAAGTTTATCCTGACTGGGCTAAATTTGGGCTTACTCGAAGTAATGGAGCAAGAGGGCATCAAGGAATTGATATTTTTGCATTGCCTGGAACAGATGTTTATGCTGTGTTAGATGGAAAAATTGTGGATATGTATGTGGATAAAAAAGGATACGGACTAAATCTTTATTTGGAAGTTAATCCAAAAGAACTGGAAAAAATAAAAAGAAAAAATTATAAGCCTAAAGAAAGTGCAAGAGAATGGTCATATAGTCCAAATTATGACCCTAATACAATGCAGATAAAATATATTAGATATTGCCATTTGAGTAAAGTGAATGTAAAAATTGGAGATACAGTAAAAGCTGGGCAAGTAATAGCTAAAACAGGAACAACTGGAAATGCGAGTGGAACACATGCTCCTCATCTACATTTTGAAATAGCTTTTGAAATGCGTGGAAAAGGTCTTACAAATAGAGTTGATCCAGAAATGTATTTTAAAATAAAAAATGGAAATCAAATGTCAAAACATGAAATAAAGGTTCAAACTAAAGCAGCTAAAACAGAATGGTTTGAACCAAAAGGGTATGATATTGGATTTAGGGATAAAAGTATATTTTTAGAAAAGAAAAATGAACTAAATAAAAATGGAGAAATAATACATAAAATTAAAAACTTGAAAAAATCAAAAAATAAATAATATAATCATTAAAAAGTAAAATAAAAAAGACTTAATTCATTTGAAAAAAGTCTTTTTTTTTATAATTTTAATTTTTTTGCTCAAAGAATGAACCAGTATTATTTAAATTTGGAGTATTAGGTACTTCAGATTTATCATCTGATACTCCTGTATTTTCATTAGTTTTGGTATCAGTAGTTGATGGTGATGGTAAACCAAATTCTGATGGATGTAATCTGTCTTCAGGTATTTGATAATTAGTTACTTTTTTAATAGTTATAGTTTTATTTTTATTTGAAACAGTACCGTTAACGTTTAAAACAATAACATCAGTATCTGTAACTCCATATTTTTGACTAATAAAATTATAAATTTGATCTAATAATCCAGAATCGTCTTTTACTGTATAATTGATTGTCTTATTTGGAAATATTAAATTATCTTTTATATAAGTAAAAGTATTTGTTGATCTTACATATTCTCCTTCATAAGATTTATTTATATTTTTTTTAGCAGCTGTTCCAATAACAGATATTACAAGCATCATTATTATTAGTAGTAATTTTTTCATAAAATCTCCTTATTGATGATATTTATTTATGGAAACCTAAATCAGCTGGATTAGCATCTCCAGAGATTTTTTTTACAGTTCCCCCTTTTTTTTCAAATTCATTTCTCATTTGAATAGTTTTTTTTATGAGTTCAACTGTATCATTTTCAAGATTGGAACTATTATATTGACCTTTAGTCCAGTATTCTATAACTAATGAGCTATCTCCACAAATTATTTTGATTCCATATTTTTGAGCATAGGCAAAAGCTATATAAATACCAGTTAACTCACCAAAATTATTTGTCCTGTTGCTGGCAACATAATAGTTTCCAAATTCATTGATATTTTTTTTATTCATAATTTTGTAAAGTAGCGAATTGCCGTCAAAATCAGTTAATCTGACTTCTACTCCATTTCCTCTTCCAGTTCCTGCATCAAAGTAAATTGCATCACGGTCTAGTTTGGAGTACAATTTTATTAAGTCATTTTTTTCTTTTTTTTCATAATTTGCTCCAAGATTTAACCACTCTTGTGCTTCAAAAAGATCTTTAAATGATTTATAACGGGCTTTTTTACCATTTACTTTTTTTTGACATTCTGTCCAATTTTCTAGTATTCCAGTTTCATTTGTATCTATAATGAAATAGGCATAGAATTTTTTATTTTGTGCCATTTTTAATTATAAATTTAATCCTCCGTCAACTCTTAAAACTTGTCCAGTAACAAATTTTGACATATCACTTGCTAGGAATAATGCTGCATTTGCTACATCTTGAGCATCTCCCATTTTTCTAAGAGGTGTATTTGCAAGCACATTTTCCACAATTTTTTCAGGCAATGCATGAGTCATATTTGTTTCAATAAATCCTGGTGCAATTGCATTTGATCTAAGATTTTTTCTACCAAATTCTTTTGCCCAAGTTTTTGCCATAGCGATTACACCGCCTTTTGTAGCAGCATAGTTAGTTTGTCCTGCATTTCCGTCAACTCCAACAACAGAAGCCATATTAATTACGCTTGAGGCTTTACTTTTTAATAATAATGAAACAAATCCTTGCATTACATTGTAAACACCTTTTAAGTTAATGTCAATTACTAAATCCCAGTCAGCTTCTTTCATTCTTTGAAGCAAGGCATCTCTTGTAATTCCTGCATTATTTACAAGGATGTCTAATCTTCCGTATTTTTCTTTGATTTCTTTTGCAACTTCTTTAATATTTTCTCTATCTGTAACGTTTAATTTTATGTGTGAAACATTTTCGTGGTTGTAATCAGGATCAATTAAATCTCCAGAGATGACTGTAGCACCATTTTCTGCAAATTTTAATGCGATTTCCTTTCCAATTCCTCTTGAACCACCTGTAATTAATGCGATTTTACCATTTAACACTATATTTTTCCACCTTTCTTGTTTTAAATTTTATAATTTAGTTATTCTAAAGAGTTTAGAACTTCTAGTTTTACTTTTGTAAGTCCTTTTCCTGGACTTTCAATTTTGGAAAAAGCTCCATAACTTAAATCTATTACACGTCCTTTTGCAAAAGGTCCTCTATCATTTATTTTTACAATGACTTCTTTACCGTTACTTAAATTTGTAACTTTAACTTTTGTTCCAAATGGCAGAGTTTTATGTGCAGCTACCATTTCATTTGAATTATGTCTTTCTCCACTTGCTGTTCTGCTTCCTTGCAATCTTTTACTGTAATATGAAGCAACTCCGCTTTGTGAATGTTTACTTTTTGATTCAGATTTTTTCACTTCTGAAGATTTTTTAGTTGTTTTTGCAACAATTAAATCTGATTCATTATCAGCTGCTTTCATCATGTCATTTTTTATGTAAATTATATTTGTTTCGTCTGCTTTTGCTTCTGAAACTAATGATAACGAAATCATTAAACCTGCAAACATAGTAATTATTTTTTTCATTGATATTTGCTACTAAAAATTTATTAAAATATATATTCTCTATTTGAAATATTTTTAGTAGTCTCTCCTTTTATTTCTTGTTTTGAGAACATATAAATAATTATATCATATTATTAGGTTAATTCACTTTTTTTTTTCTTAGTTATTTCATTTCAGGTTGTTTAACATGTTGAATTCTAGGGCTGTTTACATTAAGAGTTTCAAATGTATATCCAGCTTTTTTGTATCCATCTATAATTTGTTGTAAAGCCTGAACAGTAGTCTTTTTAGCATTTGTATCGTGCATTAGGACATTAATGTCAGGATGAGTTGTACAAATACCATATTTTACTAATTTTGCTACAGGTATGTTATTTCCTGAAGCATCTGTACTGTCACAGTTCCAGTCGAAGTAAACGAATCCTTCTTTTGTCAATCTGTTAATGATAGCAGTTTTTAAAGGTTTTGAAGCAATAGTGTTGCTTGAACCTCCAGGAAATCTTATAATTTTAACATCTTGTCCAGTTGCAGATTTTACAGCGTCATGTATTTGATAAAATTCTTTAAAGAAACCGTCTACACTTGCATAAACTTTTTTATATTCGTGTGTAAAACTGTGAAGTCCAATAGCATGTCCTTGATCAGTTATTTTCTTGTAGTCTTTAAAGTTTTTTCCAATTCCAATTACAAAAAATGTAGCTTTTATGTTATTCTTTTTCAAAATTTCAAGAATTTGATCTGTATGTCCCGAAGGTCCATCGTCAAATGTCAAATAAACTGTTTTAATTTTTTTCTCAATTTTTAACTTTTGATATTGTGCTTTTACATCTGCGTTTTTCTTAATAACAGCAGCTAATTCTGCAGTTTTGTCATTTTTTTCTTTAGTTAATCTTTTTACATTTGATACTAAGCTATGATGTTCTATAAATTTTGCAGTTGTACCAAAAATATGTACTCCTGAATACAAAAATCCTATTATAGCCAATATTATCCCAATGACTGAAAATGTTTTTTTCATTTTTAATTACCTCTCATTTCTTATTTGTATTTGTTAATTAATGCTTCAACTTTTTTGTAACTGTCGTTACCGTGCTTGATATTTCCGTCAAGAATTTCAACTTCTTTTTCTAATTTTTGTTTATTTTCTTTCAATGATGGAATTTCTTTTTTAAATTTTTCACCTTGTTTGATTAGGACAAAATGTGAAAAAAGAAAAAGCAGTATAGAAATAATAAGCAAAATAAGTGCATTTTTTGCTAATTTTTTGCCACTTTCACCATCATGATCATTTCTATAGTCATAAATAAATTGTTTTTGCTTTGCCATTTTTCTCCTCATTTCTATTTTTATTTTTTATAGTTTATAAATTTTAAATCAAACTTTTGTAATATTGAACTGCTTTTAAATTTATATAAAGTTAGTATTTCTAAGTAATGTATATTTAAAGTAGTTTTATTACCTAAATTATTCAACAGATTTGATGTAAAACGGAATAAAAAAGACCTCTTAAAAAAGAGGTCTCATAAAAGGGGGGGTTAATTGAGGTTTCAGATCTTTTAATCGATCTGAATATAGTATACACTATAACCATTAAATAACCATTAAATCAAAATTGTTTTTTGATTAATTTTTTCTCTTTTTTAATCGATACTATATTATTATTGATTTTAAAAGATAAAAACTGTAAATTTTTAATTTGCATAATGTTAGATACGTTTAGTAACTTATTTTTTTAAATTTTAAAAATACAATTTTTAAGTTTTCGTTTACATTCTATCTACTGTGTTTATTCCAAGTAAACTAAGCCCTTCTTTTAATATGAATGCAGTTTTTTTTGCTAGTAAAATTCTTGCATTCATTACTTTTTTATCTTCTTCCTTTAAAATAGAGCTTGAATTATAGAAATTGTTGAATAATTTTGCTGCATCAAATAAATAATCTGCTATTATGTTTGGACGATAATTTTCATAAGATTTTACTACAGCTTGTGGAAATCTTAATAATTCAACTGCAAGTTCACGTTCAATTCCGTTCATATTGTCTAAAATGACATCATTATTTTTAACTTCGATATTTTCTTCCTTCAGTTTTCTAAAAATCGACATAATCCGAACATAGGTATATTGTAGATAAGGTCCTGTATTTCCCTCAAAACTAAGCACTTTATCCCAAGTAAATGTTATATCAGAAGTTCTGTTTTGACTCAAATCAAAATATTTTATAGCTCCGCTTCCTACAATTTCAGCAATTTTTTCTTTTTCATCTTCTGGTATATTTGGATTTTTTTCATCAATTACTTTTTTCACTTGAGCTTTTGCTTCATCTAGCAAATCTACAAGTCTTATTATATTTCCACTTCTAGAAGAGAAAATTATCCCATTACCAAATCTCATAATTCCAAATACAATGTGAGTCTTTTTATAATTGTAAGGTTCACCTAGCATTTTTCCAATTTCAAAAACTTGCTTAAAGTGATTTTGCTGTCTATCATCAGTTAAATAAACTGCTTCATCGACTTTTAATTCATCTTTTCTAAACTTCATTGTAGCAAGATCTGAAGTCGTATACAAAAAACTTCCATCTTTTTTTTGAACAATCGCAGGTGGCAATTTATCATCTTCAAAAAATACAACTAATGCTCCTTGATCTTCCCTTGCGATACCTTTTTGCTTTAATTCTTCAAGAACTGATGGCATCATATTATTGTAAAATGATTCACCAAAATAGTAATCGAAGTTTACGCCAAGTCTATTATAAATTTTATTATATTCTTTTAGTGAAATATCAATAAATTCTTTCCATAATTTTTGATTATTTTCATCTCCAAGCTGTAATTTTTTTAATTCTTCTCGTGCTTCATCTTCCAAAGCAGGATTTATTTTAGCTTCATCTGAAAATCTTACATAGATTTTTTCCAGTTCTCCAATTGGATCTTTATCATAAGCCTCCTTGTCCAGCCAGTTCTTGTAAGCCACAATAAGTTTTCCAAATTGTGTTCCCCAGTCACCAATATGATTATCGGCAAGCGTGTGAAATCCTAGAAATTTTAAAATTCTTTTTATAGAATCCCCAATAATTGTACTTCTCAAATGTCCAATATGCATTCTTTTAGCAATATTCGGAGATGAGTAGTCGATAATCACGGTTTTATCAGTATTTAAAAATGAAAAATCATATTTTTCGTTTTCTATTTTTTTTATCTCTTCATTTAAAAAGCTATTCTTTAGATAAATATTGATAAATCCTGGTCCTGCAATTTCCAGCTTTTGAATAATGTCATTTTCTGAAAAATTTTCCACAAGAATATTTGCAATTTCACGTGGATTTTTTTTAATTAATTTTGAGCTAACCATTGCAAAATTTGTCTGAAAATCTCCAAATTCTTTTTTTGTAGAATTTTGAATATCAATTTTTTCTGCATAATCAGCACCAAAAATATTGCTTACATTTTCTGAAAATAACTTTTTTAATTTTATTGTCAGCAATTCCATTATTTAAAAATTTTTTTCCTTTCTTTCAAAATTTACGTTAATTTTAGGATAACGCATAATCCTTTTTTTAAAAACTTAATATATTTTATTATACTATATGTGCAAGTTTTTTTCAAATTTTTTAGAACTAAATGTAAGACTGAAAATTGACAGTTAAATTTAAAAATGTTATCATAATTGTAAATTTTATATTTAACAAAATATAGCAAGAAGTCTCCGGCTTCTACAAGCGGGAGTAGTTCACCAAAGAATCTTAAATCCTTATAATAAAAAAAATAAATAATATATGTTTACAATAAAATCTAAAAATAAAAATTATGAAAATAGGATGGTGATTAAATGAAAAAAATCTTAATTTTTCTCTTAATTTTATCTAATTTATCTTTTGCAGCACAAAATTTACCTATAAATTCAAAAGAATTTGACAAGATTATTGATCAAGCTTTTGAAAATATTGATAGAGGAAATACTCAAAAAAGTGTGTCAATATTAAAAAAGAAAATATCGGAAAATCCTACAGAAATTATATATAAAGCGATATTAGGATTAATTTATGATGGATCTGGAAGAAAGGATGAAGCTGAAAAGGAGTTTGATGAGGCTGTAAAATTGCAGGAAAAATATCCTTTTATTGCTGGAGATGGTAAAAAATACGACATACGATTTATGATTGGAATGTTTTATAGTTTTACAGAAGATTATAAAAGTGCGTTAAAATGGTTAAATCAAGTTGATGAAAAAGAATATAATGAGATGTTTAAAGATGAACCGGAGTTAAAGGATTTTCTTTTTGGAATTTTTAATTATTATGATAATAATCCAGAAGAAGCGAAAAAGTATCTTTTTAAGTCATCTATTTATGATAAAGACGGAGTATCGGAAAATATTCTGGGAATGATTTATTTGGATGAAGGAAATCAGAAGGAAGCAAAAAAATGGCTATTAACTTCTGCAAATAAGGGATGTCTAGGAGGCCAGTTTAATTTAGGCGATCTCTATTATCAGCTGGGAGATAAAAAAATGGCATTGGAGTGGCTTCAAAAAGCCTTTGAAACAGTAAAAAAAGAAAAAAATAGTGAGAAAACGAAGGAAATACAGGAAGCTATAGAAGAAATTAAAAATAGTCAAAAATAATATTTTTATTTTAGGTGATTGTAAAAGTGAATGAATTAAAAACAGTATTTATAATCACAAGAGGGCAAGGCTTTTTGCCAGGGAGTAGAGAAAATCAGAAAAATCAAGCATTAAAAAAATATTGTGTTTATTGGATTCTTGTACTTTTACAAATAGCTACTTAGGAAAGGAAAGTTTTGATATGAGAAAATATTTGATTTTATTAGTATTAATTGCAAACTTAGGATTGGGGATTCAAAGTTTTTCAGCAATGACAAGACAGGAAAGAGAAAATTTGGAAAAACAGATAAGCGAGGCTTATGATAGGGATGATCAAAAGAAATTATTGCCTTTGGTTACTAAATATGTAAACGAGTTTCCAAATAATGCGGATTATTTAAATAAACTGGGAGTTTTATATGATAATTTGGATAATTATTCAGAAGCTGAAAAATACTATTTAAAGGCTATAGAAAGAGGAAATTATAACGCAATTTCAAATTTGGCTTATGTTTATTATGAAAAAGAAGAATACGAGAAAGCTATAAAATATTATAAGGAATATCAAAAAATAGCAGATAATACTGATAATTATTTTTGGATTGGGGCATCTTATGAAGAATTGGAAGATTACAAAAATGCGAAGGAATGGTTTTTGAAAGTTACAAAATTTGAAAAGGATGGATCTTCAGAAAATAGATTAGGATTAATTGCTGAAAATGAAGGAAATCAAAAGGAAGCAATAAAATGGTATTTGGCATCAATACAAAAAGGAAATTTGTGGGCTTACGATAATTTGGCAGTTTTGTATATTGATTTGGGAGATTATGATAATGCAGAAAAATTAGTAAAAAAAGGGATGAATTTGGCTAAAAATTCAGATGATGAGGATTTGAAAAAGGAATTCAATGAAACACTTGACATTATTCGAGCAAAAAGATAAATTTTATAATTAACTAAATTTCTTTTCAATAGAGGATTCATTATGTTTTTTTGTAGGAGATTTGAGATTTCCTGCTAATATAAAATATAATTTTATTTTTAAATGAAATTATTGATAATAGTTAATTTTTAAAAGATTAATAAAATAGATAGATTATATATATATAATATATTTTACAAAATTAATGATTTTTGTTATAATAACTCATATATAAAAAGAGTAAAAAATTAAAAAAAGTAAATTTTGGAGGAAATTATGTCATTATTAATTTTAGTCTTATCATTATTACTGATTATTGAAATTTTAGAAATTAAAATCGTGCAAAATAAAAAATATATTGCCTTAAAAGTTTCTAATAATGATTTTGTTGTATCGGTAAATGATAAAAAAATAATGACTAATTTTAAAGATAATCAATAAAATCATAATAATATTAAAAAACTATTTTTGTTTTTATAACTTTGAGGCGATTTACATTAAATCGTCTTTTATTTTTTATAAAAAAAATAGGTAAAAATTTTGTAAAATATATGATAAAATATATTCAAATGACTTTAAACGATTGTGTTATGCTAAGCTCTGTTTGAAGATGGAAAGTTATGTTTTATATTATCTGCAAATAAGGAGTTTTATTTATTTGCAGGAAAATCTATAACTAATCTGTTGTTTAAATGGAAAATAGTATTATTAGTTTTTAAAGTTAGCAGATATTTATTTATACAAAAAAATTAGGAGAGTGAAAATCAATGGATGGAAAAAAAAGAAGTAACAATTTAACAGAAGGTGCAGCAAGAGCGCCACATAGATCGTTATTAAAAGGATTGGGTTTCATAAATGACGAAATGGAAAAACCAATAATTGGGATTGCAAACTCATTTAATGAAATAATACCAGGGCATGTTCATTTGAAAAACTTGGTTCAGTCTGTAAAAGATGGGATTAGAATGGCTGGAGGAGTTCCAATGGAATTTAATACAATTGGAATTTGTGATGGACTTGCGATGAATCATATTGGGATGAAATATTCGTTGGTTACAAGAAATATAATTGCAGATTCGATTGAAGCAGTTGCTATGGCTACTCCATTTGATGCGATTGTGTTTATGCCAAGCTGTGATAAAGTAGTGCCTGGAATGTTGATTGCTGCGGCAAGATTAAATATACCTTCAATATTTGTAAGTGGAGGAGCAATGCTTGCAGGAGTTTATAAAGGTAAAAAAATTGGATTAAGTAATGTGTTTGAAGCGGTTGGAGCTTATAACACTGGGCAAATTACTAGAAAAGAATTAAACTCTGTAGAAGAAATGGCTTGTCCGACTTGTGGATCATGTGCAGGAATGTATACTGCAAATACTATGAACTGCTTGACAGAAGCACTTGGAATGGGGCTTCCTGGAAATGGAACAGTTCCAGCTGTATTTTCAGAAAGAGCAAGACTTGCTAAAAAAGCGGGAATGCAAATTATGGAAGTTTTAAAAGCTGATTTAAGACCAAGCGATATTTTAACAAGAGAAGCATTTGAAAATGCGGTTGCAGTAGATATGGCACTTGGAGGATCTTCTAATACAGCGTTACATTTACCTGCGATTGCTCATGAAGCTGGAATTGACTTGACTTTAAATGACTTTAATGAAATTGCGCAAAAAACTCGTCAAATTTGTAAATTGTCACCATCTGGAGAATACTTCATTGAAGACTTGTATAGAGCGGGTGGAGTTACTGGAGTTATGAAGAGATTGCTTGAAAATGAAAGATTGCATGGAGATGCGAAAACTGTAGCATTGCAAACACAAGGAGAATTGGCAAAAGATGCATTTATTAATGATGATGATGTAATTAAACCTTGGGATAAACCAGCTTACAAAACTGGAGGAATTGCTGTATTGAAAGGTAACTTGGCACCAAATGGATGTGTTGTTAAAGAAGGTGCGGTAGATCCAGAAATGTTGCAACATACAGGACCTGCGAAAGTATTTAATAGTGAAGAAGAAGCCGTTAAAGCGATTGTTGGTGGAGAAATTGTGGCAGGAGATGTTGTAATTATTAGATATGAAGGACCAAAAGGTGGACCAGGAATGAGAGAAATGTTATCGCCAACAGCTATGATTGCAGGAATGGGTCTTGATAAAGATGTTGCGTTAATTACAGATGGAAGATTTTCTGGAGCTACGAGAGGTGCTTCGATTGGACACGTTTCGCCAGAAGCAGCTTCAGGTGGAAATATTGCGATTGTTCAAAATGGAGATATTGTGGAAATTGATATTCCAAACAGATCAATTAATATTAAAATTTCTGATGAGGAAATTGAAGCTAGAAAAGCTAAATTGGAACCGTTTAAACTTCAAGTTAAAGGATACTTGAAAAAATATGCTATGCATGTGTCTTCTGCAGATAGAGGAGCAATTGAAATTTTAGATTAGTAAATACCACATTACTGTTCGTCAGAAAATAAACATTAGATGGAATTTGATATTGCTAACTTTAATCGTAATTATTAGGAAAATTTCAGAGGAGAAAAATCAAATGGTAAATGATAATGAAAGTAAAATTCTAAATGTTAAATTGACACAAGAAAAAATAAAATCAATAGTAAATGTTACTTATTCACAGCCAGTTAGTTATTTTAGGAAAAATATAAAATTGGAAATGGATATTTTAAAGCCTAATAGAGAGGGGAAATATCCGACAGTATTATTTGTGCCGGGAGGGTCTTTTGCACACAGCTATAAGGAAAATTATTTGCAACAAAGATTGGAAATAGCTAAAGCAGGTTATGTAGTTGCAAGTATGGAATATAGGACTATTCCTGATGGAGTTTTTCCGCAAAGTCTGGAAGATGTGAAGGCAGCAATAAGATTTTTAAAGGCTAATGCTGATGAGTATGGAATTGATAAGGAGAAAATAGCATTGATGGGTGAATCTGCTGGAGGTTATCTGGTAGCAATGGCAGGAGTTACAAGTGGAATTGCGGATTACGATAAAGGTGATAATTTGTCTGAAAATAGTGAAGTGCAAGCAGTTGTAGATATTTATGGTGTAACGGATTTTGGAGAAGTTGATTTTGATATTCCAGAAGATGCAGAAGAAGGCTATAGGGCGATACTTATGTCAGTAAAGTTTTGGCTAAATGATGTAAGAAATAATATTGAATCTACAAATCCTATATCTTATATTTCAGAAAAAACGCCTCCATTTCTATTAATGCATGGAGATGCAGATACATTGGTTCTTCCGAATCAGACAGAAATACTTCATAAGGCGTTGATTGAAAAGGGTGTGGACTCAAAAAGATACATAGTTCCAGGAGCGGGACATTCAGATGAATATTGGTTTCAGCCTGAAGTTACAGAATTGATAATAGATTTCTTGAACGAAAAAATAAAAAATATTTAAAGTGAGACAGGGAGTGCCTAATAAATCATAAATTATTTTTATTTGATTTATGAGGTAGCTCCTTGTAAAAAACTGAAAGAAAATTAGGGAAATAAAAAAATTGGAGAAGGTGAAAAAATTGCATAAATTATATGATTTTATGGAAGCTAGAGAACGATTGGGGACGGTTATTGAAAAGACGAAATTGATTCATAGCAATATTTTTTCTGATGAATCAGGAAACGATGTCTATATTAAACCTGAAAACTTACAAAGAACAGGTGCATTTAAAATAAGAGGTGCTTATAATAAAATTGCAAAATTGACTGAAGAAGAGAAAAAAAGAGGAGTAATTGCAGCCTCAGCTGGAAATCATGCGCAAGGAGTGGCACTAGCTGCTCAAAAATTGGGAATTAAAGCTGTAATTGTTATGCCTAAACACACGCCACTTATTAAGGTTGAAGCGACTAGAAGATATGGTGCAGAAGTTATTTTGACTGGAGAAGTTTATGACGAGGCTTATGAATATGCAAAAAAATTGCAGGAAAAAGAAGGGTACACTTTCGTGCATCCGTTTAATGACGAAGATGTGATTGAAGGGCAAGGAACCATTGCTTTGGAAGTGTTGGAGGAGTTGCCAGATGCAGATGTGATTTTAGTGCCTGTTGGTGGAGGAGGTTTGATTTCTGGGATAGCTTGTGCAGCTAAACTAAAAAATCCTCTAATAAAAATAATAGGAGTTGAACCAGAAGGTGCGGCAAGTGCCTTAGAGGCTAGAAGAAGTCATCATGTAGTTGAACTTGATGAAGCAAATACAATTGCAGATGGAACAGCTGTTAAAAAAATTGGTGAAATTACATTTGACTATATTGAAAAATATGTAGATGACATAGTTACTGTATCTGATTATGAGCTAATGGCGGCATTTTTGGTCTTGGTTGAGAAACATAAAATTGTTGCAGAAAATTCAGGAATTTTATCTGTAGCAGGATTGAAAAAATTAAATGTTAAAGGGAAAAAAATAATTTCAATAATAAGTGGCGGTAATATAGATGTATTAACTATTTCATCTATGATTAATAAAGGATTGGTAGCTAGAGGAAGAATTTTTACATTTGCGGTTGATTTGCCTGATAAACCAGGACAATTGGTGGCTGTGTCACAAATTCTTTCGGAACAAAATGCGAATGTAATTAGACTTGAACATAATCAGTTTAAGAATTTAGACAGATTCCATGAAGTTGAATTACAAGTTACGGTTGAAACAAATGGAGAAGAACATATTAATAAAATAACTAAAGAATTTGAGAAAAAAGGATATATAATTAGAAGATTAAATGCACAAGCAATGATGGATGATTAGAAAATAAAAAATTAAGAAAAGGTGGTTGAAACAATGAGTGAAACTAAGATGATAAACGGTGGTAGAATTTTACTGGAATCGCTACACAGATTAGGAATAACAGATATTTTTGGATATCCTGGAGGAGCGGTAATTCCAATATTTGATGAAATTTATAGTTATGACAAAATAAATTATTATTTTGCAAGACATGAGCAAGGATTGTCACATGCGGCAGATGGTTATGCGAGAGTTTCTGGAAAAGTGGGAGTTTGTCTTGCAACTTCAGGGCCTGGTGCAACAAATATGGTTACAGGAATAATGACAGCACATATGGATTCTGTACCAATGATTGCAATAACTGGACAAGTTAGATCAAATTTATTGGGAAGAGATGCTTTTCAGGAAACTGATACAGTTGGAATTACAATGCCAATTACAAAATGTAATTATTTGATTCAAAATATAAAAGAAATACCTAGAGTTGTAAAAGAGGCTTACTACATTGCGACAACAGGTAGACCAGGACCAGTTCTTATTGATATTCCAAACGATATTCAAGTTCATCAAATTCCATATGAAGAATTTGAAAGATTATTTAATGAAGAAATTGAATTAGAAGGATATTCGCCAACTTATGAAGGGCACCAAGGTCAAATAAAAAGAGCAATTAAATTGATAAAAGAAGCGAAAAAACCATTGATAATTGCGGGAGCAGGAGTCTTGAAATCGAAAGCGTCGAAAGAATTGTTTGAATATGCAGAAAAGACACAGACACCTGTAGCTACAACATTGCTTGGATTGGGAGCATTTCCTGAGTCGCACGAATTATCTCTTGGAATGTTAGGAATGCACGGAACTGTACCGGCGAATTATGCGACAGATGAGGCAGATTTAGTAATTGCAGCTGGAATTAGATTTGATGACAGAATTGCTGGAAATCCAAGTAAATTTGTTGAAAATGCGAAAGTTATTCACATTGACATTGATCCAGCTGAAATTGATAAGAATAAAAGGGCTGATGTACCAATTGTTGGGGATTTAAAACATGTGTTGACTGATATTAATGCTGAAATTGAGCCGCAAACTCACGAGGAATGGGTTAAAAAAGTTGTTGAATGGAAAAAAGAATATCCATTAGGACATAGAGAAGTTGGGGAAAATAAATTGCTTCCGCAAGAAGTTCTAAAAGCGATTGACGATATCTTGCAAGGGGACACAATTGTTGTAACTGATGTTGGTCAACATCAAATGTGGGCTGCTCAATATTTCACTTACAAAAATCCTGACTCAATCGTAACTTCAGGAGGAGCTGGAACAATGGGATTTGGACTTCCTGCGGCAATAGGAGCACAAATAGGAGCACCTGATAAAAAAGTCGTGTTAATCGTTGGAGATGGTGGTTTCCAAATGACAGTGCAAGAATTAATGATGATTAAACAGTATAATTTGCCAGTAAAAGTTGTTATCTTGAACAATTCTTACTTGGGAATGGTTAGACAATGGCAAGAATTATTTAAAGACAGAAGATATTCATTCGTTAATCTGGAAATAAATCCAGACTTTATAAAAATTGCAGAAGCGTATGGAATTAAAAATGCAAAACTTACAAACAAAGAAGATTTGAGAACAAAATTAAAAGATTTAATATTATCTGATGAAGGTGTGTTAATCGAGTGTGTTGTTGAAAAAGAAGAAAATGTATTCCCGATGATTCCAGCAGGAAAAACTGTAAGTCAAATGATTGGAAAGAAAGGTGTGTTAGAAAATGAATAGAGAGCATGAAATTTTAATAATTGCAAAAAATACTGATGGAATTGTGTCGAGAATAATGTCTTTATTCAACAGAAGAGGATATTCCGTTTTAAAAATGACAGCAGGAGTTACAAATAAACCTGGTTATGCGAGATTGACAATGACAGTAGAAGGAGACGACAAAACATTAAATCAAATTCAAAAACAAGTTTATAAAATTGTGGATGTTGTAAAAGTAAAAGTTTTCCCAGTTGAAAATGTTATTAGAAGGGAATTGATGTTAATAAAAGTGAAATCTGATCCAGAAACTAGAGCGCAAATCGTTCAAGTTGCAGATATTTACAGAGGAAAAGTTTTAGATGTATCACCAACTTCGCTAGTTGTTGAACTTACAGGAGATGTGAAAAAATTGCGTGGATTTGTAGAAATTATGCATAATTATGGAGTTTTAGAAATTGCGAAAACTGGGGTTGTAGCGATGAGTCGTGGAGATAAATTGTAGGATTTTAGAAATTTTGAATTGGATTTTGGAATTTTAGGATTGAATATTAATGAATAGTAATAAATATTGATTAGAAAAAATGTTTTGATAAAATGGAGAAAAAATATTGAAATAGTACAGAAAGAAGGTACAGAAAATGAGTGTAAGTCAGCATTGGGAAAAGGAAAAGTATGAGAAAAATGCACGGTTTGTTTCGGATTATGGGAAGGAACTGATTGAATGGCTGAATCCGAAAAAGGATGAATATATTTTGGATTTAGGCTGTGGAGATGGTGTATTGACTAAGGAAATTTCAAAATATGGGTGCAAAGTTTTGGGACTAGATGGGAGTCAGAAATTTGTTGAAGCGACTAGAAAATTGGGAGTTGATGCGATACAAGGCGATGCACAGAATATGAATTTTGAAAATGAATTTGATGCAATTTTTTCCAATGCGGCACTTCATTGGATGACAAATCCTGATAAAGTTTTGGAAGGTGTGGCAAAAGCACTCAAAAAAGGTGGACGATTTGTGGTCGAAATGGGTTGCAAAGGAAATGTGGAAAAAATAGAAAATGCAATGTTTGAAGTTGCAAAAAGACATAATTTTAAAGCCGTAAAATGCTGGTTTTTTCCGACAGAAAAAGAAGAAACAGAATTACTTAATAAATATGGCTTAAAAGTAAAAAGAATGATAAGTTTTTCTCGTCCAACTTTACTTCCAACAGGGATAAAAGGATGGCTACAAACCTTTTCTGCACCTGCTTTTGTGAATATTCCGAAAGAAATGCACGAAAAATTGATTGATGAAATAGCTGAAAAAGTGGAAAAAGAGCTTGAAAAAAATGAAAATGGACAAATTATAGCTGATTATGTAAGATTGAGATTTGAAGCTGTGAAGAAATAGTAAATTTTTGTTTTTAAAGTGAACTTTTTTTAGAGTGAATATTTTGAAAGAAATTTTTAAATTTGATAAATTGAGATATAGAAAATAAAAAAGCGAAACAAGAAAATTAATTTACAAGGAGAATAAGACAATGAAAAAGCATATTAAAATATTCGATACAACACTAAGAGATGGAGAACAAACACCAAGAGTTAATCTTAATGCTGAAGAAAAATTAAGAATTGCAAAACAATTGGAAAGTTTGGGAGTGGATATAATTGAAGCTGGATTTGCTGTGGCATCGCCTGGAGATTTTGAAGCAGTTAAAATGATTGCGGAAAATGTAAAAAATTCAACAGTTTGTAGTTTGTCAAGAGCTGTGAAAAAAGATATTGAAGCAGCAGGGGAGGCTCTAAAAGGTGCGGCAAAACCTAGAATTCATACATTTATTGCGACTTCGCCTATTCACAGAGAGTTTAAGCTGAAAATGACAAAAGAGCAAATTCTTGAAAGAGTAAAAGAAATGGTAGAACTTGCAAAATCATTTGTTGATGATGTTGAATTTTCTTCAGAAGATGCGACCAGAACAGAAAAAGAATTTTTGGTAGAGGTGTATGAAACAGCTATAAAAGCTGGAGCTACTACATTAAATGTGCCTGATACTGTGGGTTACAGAACTCCAAATGAAATGTTTGAACTTATAACTTATTTGAGAAAAAATGTAAAAGGAATTGAAAATGTTGATATTTCTGTGCATTGTCACGATGATTTGGGACTTTCTGTAGCAAATTCAGTTGCGGCAATTCAAGCTGGAGCAACTCAAATTGAATGTACAATTAACGGACTTGGCGAAAGAGCTGGAAATACTTCACTTGAGGAAATTGCAATGATTTTGAAAACAAGAAAAGATTTATTTGAAGAATACTACACAAATATTGACTCAAAACAAATTTACCCAACAAGTAAATTAGTAAGCCTTTTGACAGGAGTTACAACACAGCCTAATAAAGCAATTGTTGGAGCAAATGCATTTGCACACGAATCAGGAATCCATCAACATGGAGTTTTAGCAAATCCTGAAACTTATGAAATTATGAGTCCTGAATCTGTTGGAAGAAATACAGATAGCTTGGTACTTGGAAAATTGTCTGGAAAACATGCTTTTGTTCAAAAATTACAATCGCTTGGATTTGACCATATTGATGAAAAAAGAGTGGAAGAATTATTTGCACAATTTAAAAAATTGGCAGACAAGAAAAAATATGTTTTAGATGAAGATATTATCGCATTAGTTGCTGGAGATGCAGCAAAAATCGAAGGAAGAATCAAATTGACTCACTTTGAAATTTCAAGACAAGAAGGTAAAAAACCAAAAGCTACAGTTACAATCGACTTAGATGGAGAAAAATTAGTTAAAGAAGCTCTTGGAGATGGACCAGTTGATGCAGCTTACAATGCAGTAAATTTAGCAGTGAGTGACACTTTTGTCTTAGAAGAATACAAATTGGAAGCAATTACAGGGGATACGGATGCACAAGCACAAGTTGTTGTTGTAATTGAAAAAGATGGAAATAGATTTATTGGTAGAGGACAAAGTACGGATGTGGTTGAGGCTAGTATTAAGGCTTATATTAATGGGATAAATAGACTTTATAATAAATAGTTTTTTTTGAAGAGGTGAAAAATTATGCCTAAATTAGTTATAAATGATAAATCAGGTAAAAAAAATACTTCAATGAATTTTTTTCTGGATGATGAAGTTATAAAATTTAAAGAAAATAAAAAAGAAATTGAAAATGTAGATTATGGAGAACATACAATTAAAGTACGAACTTTGTATTTTAAAAGTTCTGAACAAAAAATAAATATTGAAAAAGAAGTTACAGAAATTGAAATAAAACAAAATTATAGAGTATATTTACTTTTTGTATGTTTAGTTATAATTTCATTACTTGGAGCTTTCTTGAAAATAAAACTAAAAATAGAAGCTAGTAAAGGTTTTTTATATATGATTTTATTTGTTATAGTGATGAATCTATATTTTGTTTTTGGAAATCCTTTAGTTTTGAAAGTAAAAGAGTAAATAAAAAAATATTGATTTATATAAGGTAGTTTTAAACAAAAACTCGCAATTTTCAGACTATGAATACTCAATTGACCAATTTTTTAGACAAATGAAATGACTCCTGATACAGGAATGAAATCTGACAGAGGGCTTGATATTGATAAAGAAGTTGTTGCTAAGGCTCTTGCTGCCACTATTGATGAAGTATACAAGAGAACAGGTAAAAGATCTATACTTATTAGCCATTCTCAAGGAGGATCTCTAGGTTGGTTAGCACCTATTTATACTAAAAATATAAAAGCAATAGTTGTAATTGAACCTGGTGGACCTGCGGCAGAAAATAGTATAGAATACAAAGAATTATTATCACAAAAAATACCTATAGCATTTTATTTTGGTGATTACATTGAAAATGGAGATCCTAAAATTTTATCAACTCCAATTTGGCAGGAAAGATTGGAAAAATGTAAAAATTTTGTAAAAAAATACAATGATGAAGGTGGAAATTCAGTTTTATTTAAACTTCCAAAAGAAGGTATTTTTGGAAATGATCACTTTATATTTCAAAATTTAAATAATGATATTGTGGCTGATTATGTAGAAAAATGAATTAGAGGACTATAAAAAAATCGAATAAATAGACTTTATAATAAGTAATTTTAAAAGGGAGGGGATTTTGATGGGAATATCAAATAATTACATTAATGAAATAAAGAAAATACTTAAAAATGCTAGACAAAAAGCATATACCGCTGTAAATTCGGCGATGGTGGAAGCATATTGGGAAATTGGAAGAAGAATTGTAGAAGAAGAGCAGAACGGGAAAGAAAGAGCTGAATACGGGAAAGAAATATTAAAAAATTTATCTAAGGAACTTACAGAAGAATTTGGAAAAGGATATAGTTATAGAACATTAAGAGAAATAAGACAATTCTATCTTATGTTTTCAGATTTTGAAAAATGGCGAACAGTGTCCGCCAAATTGACATGGTCTCATTTTCAAAAAGTTTTAAGAGTTTCTGATGAGAAAGCTAGAATATTTTATTTGATGGAAGCAGCAGAAAATATGTGGTCTGTAAGAACATTAGATCGAAATATATCTACACTTTACTATAATCGTATTGTTGCAAGTATTGATAAAAAAACGGTTGAAGATGAAATGAAAGAAAAAATAAAAAGTTTGCAAACTGAAGAATTTATAAAAAATCCAGTAGTTTTGGAGTTTTTAGATTTGCCAACAAATATGTCTTATACTGAAAGTCAATTGGAAAAGGCATTAACAGACGATATTCAAAAGTTTATGATGGAACTTGGAAAAGGTTTTGCATTTGTGGAAAGGCAACAGCATATTCGTACAGAAAATTCAGATTTTTATATTGATTTAGTATTTTATAACTATATTTTGAAATGTTTTGTTATAGTAGAGTTAAAAACAGAAAAATTAACACATCAGGATATTGGACAACTTGATATGTATGTAAGAATGTATGATGACTTAAAAAAACAGGAAAATGATAATCCAACAATAGGACTTCTTCTTTGTACGGAAACAGACAGAACTATTATAAAGTATTCGATTTTGAATGATAATAAAAACCTTTTTGCAAGTAAATATATAAATTATCTGCCTAGTGAAGAGGAATTAATAAATGAAATAGAAAGGCAGAAGACATTGTTTGAAAGTAAAAAGAATAATGAAGTGGAATATTAATTAGAAAATTGATTACGGAGAGAAGGAAATTTAAAAATGAAAACAATAATTTTTTCCCACCCATGGAATGGAAGTTTCAATAAAGCAATTTTAAATAAAGATGGATTTAATCCTGTAATGACTGAAAAAGAACTGAACTTATATTCGCAAGGGAAAAGTACTGATCCTTTAGTTCTGAAATATCAGGAAATATTGAAAAATACAGATGAGCTAATATTGATTTTTCCAATTTGGTGGATGTCGTTACCTGCTATATTAAAAGGATTTTTTGATAAAGTTATGTTGAGAGGCTTTGCATACGAAAATACACAGAATGGAATAAAAGGTTTTTTAACCAATATAAAAACAGCAAAAATGATTACAACTGCTACAGCACCTAAATTTTTTTTAAATATAACAGGTTTCGGAATTACGATGAAAAAAGCAAATTTTGGTGGAGTTGGGATTAAGAAAACGAAATGGATTCATTATAGTTTAAGAGCAAAAGGAAAAGATGAAGATAGGAAGAAATTTCTTGAAAAAGTTAGGAAATTTGTGAGTGAATAGAAATTGGATCGGCATTTATTTTATTTAGAAGGAGAAAAGATGAAGGCAAAAAGTTGGATTATTAAATTTCTAGTGGTTTTTGCGGGACTAATTGTGATATTTTTAATTTATGCTCATTATGAGTACAGGCATATTAAAATTAGGACAATTGAGATAAAGTCAAAAGATATTCCAAAAGAATTTGATGGGAAAAGAGTGCTGTTTGTGGCGGATTTTCAGTATGATACGATGACACGGTTTAATAGAAAGCAGCAGAAAAAGGCAATTGAACTGATTAATGCACAAAAAAAGGATATGATTCTTTTAGGTGGAGATTATGCGACTTGGGAGAAAAATATTCCTAAGTTTTATGAAGATGCTAAAAATATTAAAATTCCTGAACTTGGAGTATATGCGGTTTATGGAAATCATGAGTATCCAGGTGAAAAGGAAACTGCTGAAAATATGAAAAAACTAGGGTTTAATCTGCTTACAAATGAAAATAGAAAAGTAACGATAAATAACGAAAAAATATATATTGCAGGAGTGACTGATTTGTGGCATGGAAAGCCTGATGCGAAAAAAGCTCTTGAAGGTACGAAAAAAGAAGACTTTGTGTTGTTTTTAACTCATAATCCTGAATATTTTGAGAAAATGTCAGAAGCTGAAAAGGAAAAAACTGATATGATTTTAGCAGGACACACCCACGCTGGACAGGTTACTTTTTTTGGAAAAATTATTGTATCGGCAGTGAAGGATAAGAAAAAATATGGCTATGGAATGAAAGAGTATGGCGGGCATAAAATTTATATTACTTCTGGAGTTGGTGGTGCTTTTCTTGAGATGTTTATTCGATTTTTTGCACAGCCTGAGATTGTGATTTTTGAGTTGAAGAGAATTAATTAAAATTTGGAAGTGGTGCGATATGGAAGATAAAGAATTAAAGAAGTTGGCAAAAGATATTTTTGAAAAAATTAAAAAAAAGTATTATGAAATAGCAAAAGAAATGATTGTTGCAAATGCTTCAGTCAGTACTTTAAAGAAAATGGAAATAACAGATAGTAAAATTGAAGGGATTCCATATATTCCAAAAGGGAGTAAAATTCCAACAAATTCAGAAGGGAAACAGTTTATGTTTCTTGCACAGATAAATTGTGAGGATTTGAAGGGACTTGAAGATTTCCCGCAGGAAGGGATTTTGCAGTTTTGGATTTTGGGAGATGACTTAATGGGATTAGATTTTGACAACAGTACAAATCGGAATGGTTTTGATGTAATTTATTATGAAAAAATAGGAGAATATTTTTCTGAAGATGAGTTTAAGAAAATGTATAATCCTTACAAATATGACCCGGCATGGGATTTTTTGATAGCACATCATCCTTGCAAAATGGAATTTTCTTTGGGAAAACAAAAAGAGAATTTAGATTATGATTTTTTAGATATTTTATTTGAAAAAGTATGGGAAGAAGAAAATTTTAAATTTGATGAAAAAGATAAATTATCTGAAGAAGTGGAAGAAATTTATGGATATGAATTTTATGAAGAAAATATTGGTACAAAATGTAATGGATTTCCATTTTTCACACAATCTGAACCAAGAAAAGGCGATGAAATGAATGAATACGATACTTTATTATTTCAAATTAATAGTGGAAAAGAAATAATGATTGGAGATTGTGGAGTGATGAATTTTTTTATTAATCGTGAAAAGTTGAAAAATAGGGACTTTTCAGATGTTTTCTACAATTGGGATTGTTATTGATTTTATTGGGTAGACAGGAAAATAGAAAGTTGGGAAAATGGATATAAAAACTATAAATTATGAATATTTTTTAGATTTATCGGTAAGAATGACGCATCACTCGAATGCTATTGAAGGAAATACATTGACACTAAATGAAACGGCTACAATTATTTTGGATAGTACAATACCTGGAAGCAAGAGTGTACGTGAAGTTTTTGAAGTTTTAAATCATAAGAAAGCAATTGATTATATTATAAGTGAACTTGAAAATGAGAAAAAATTAGATATTTATATGATTAAAAATATAAATAAGGAAATTTTAGACAGGTTAAACGATAATGCGGGAAATTTTAAAAATAGCAGTAATGCAATAATTGGTGCAGATTTTGAAACTTCTACGCCAGGTCAAGCACCAGTTCTTACAAAAAATTGGATTGAAAACTTGAATTATCGGTTGGAATTGTGTAAAACTGATGATGAAAAGTTGCTGGAAATTTTAAATTCACATATAGAATTTGAAAGAATTCATCCTTTTAGCGATGGAAATGGGCGAACAGGAAGGCTGATTATGCTATATTTGTGTTTTCAGGAAAATATAAGTCCGTTTGTGATTGAAAAAAATGATAGAGCATTGTATATGAACTATTTAAGGGAACAAAATGCAGATATTATTTTAGATAAAGTAAAAGAATTGCAAGAATTTGAAAAGAAACGAATGGAACAATTTTAAATAGGTTAATAAATTAAAAAAATATAAATAAAAAATTTGGAGAGAAAATCGGAGGAGAAAAAATGTCAGAAATTAAAAATGAAGCGAAAAAACCAAAAACTTTGTTTGATAAAGTTTGGGAAAAACATGTGATTACGGGAGAACCTGGAGAAGCACAACTTTTGTATATTGATTTGCACTTGATTCATGAAGTTACTTCGCCACAAGCGTTTTCAGGATTGAGAATTGCAGGGAGAAAGGTTAGAAGACCTGATTTGACATTTGGAACAATGGATCACAATACGCCAACAATTATGGCTGACAGAATGAATATTAAAGATAAAGTTTCAAAGGCACAGTTGGATGCATTGTCAGCTAACTGTAAAGAATTTGGAATTGAGTTGGTTGATATGTTTAATGAAAATAATGGAATTGTGCATATGGTTGGACCTGAACAAGGATTGACACAGCCTGGAAAAACTGTAGTTTGTGGAGATAGCCATACTGCGACTCATGGAGCTTTTGGAGCTTTGGCATTTGGAATTGGAACAAGTGAAGTGGAACATGTTTTGGCGACACAGACAATTTGGCAAAAAAAACCCAAAACAATGGGAATTGAAATAACTGGTGAATTGCAAAAAGGTGTTTATGCGAAGGATATAATCTTGCATATTATTAAAACTTACGGAATTGGGCTAGGAAATGGATATGCATTTGAATTTTTTGGAGATACAATTAGAAATATGTCAATGGAAGGAAGAATGACTATTTGTAACATGGCAATTGAAGGAGGAGGAAAATCAGGAATTATCGCACCTGACGAAACTACTTTTGAATATGTAAGAGGAAGAAGATTTGCACCAAAAGGCGAAGAATTTGATAAAAAAGTGGCTGAATGGAAAGAATTGTACACAGATTCTGTAGATGCATTTGACAAATACATAAAAGTTGATGTTTCAAATCTTGAACCACAAGTAACTTGGGGAACAAACCCTGAAATGGGAATTAATGTTACTGAAAAATTTCCGGAAATCAGAGATCACAATGATGAAAAAGCATACGAATACATGGGCTTAAAACCAGGACAAACTCCATTTGACATACCTTTAAAGCACGTATTTATAGGATCTTGTACAAATGGAAGATTGAGCGATTTGGAAATTGTTGCAAAAATTGTAAAAGGAAAGAAAGTTGCACCAAATATTACAGCAGTTGTAGTTCCTGGCTCACAAGTTGTTAAAAAAGCGGCTGAAGAAAATGGAATTGCACAGATATTAAAAGATGCGGGATTTGAATGGAGAGAAGCTGGATGTTCCACTTGTCTTGGGATGAATCCTGACTTGATACCAGCTGGAGAGCATTGTGCCTCAACTTCTAACAGAAACTTTGAAGGACGGCAAGGAAAAGGTGCAAGAACTCATCTGGTAAGTCCTGCGATGGCTGCTGCGGCTGCAATTTATGGGAAATTTGTGGATGTAAGGGAATTGGATGAAGTGAAATAATTTGATGTTAAAGAATTTTAAATAATTTATACAAAATAAAAAGAGATAAATAAAATGAATAAAAATGAAATGATTAAGGAAGTGCAACGACAACTTGGATATGATGAAAACTTTTCTCAGAAGGTTATAAGTATTTTTGAAAGTTGCTCAGAAATAGGGCAAAAAGGAAAAGATCAAGTTGTAAGTCGTTATGTAAAAGAGTTAAATATTGGTGAGACCGAAGCAAACAATATTTTTGATTGTGTCCTTAATTTAATCAAAAAAGGGATAAAAGACAAGTTGAAAAATCCTTTTAAAAAGTAGTTAAAAATAGGATTTTTATACAAAAAAATGAAGGAGAGAAAAATGAAACCATTTACAAAATATGAAGGAACAATCGTTCCAATAATGAATGACAATATTGACACGGATCAATTAATTCCAAAACAATATTTAAAAAGTATCGAAAAAACAGGATTTGGGATACATGTTTTCGATGAGTGGAGATACAACGAAGATGGATCTGACAATATGGATTTTAATTTGAATAAGCCAGAATACAAAAATGGGACAATTTTAATTACTGGAGAAAATTTTGGTTGTGGATCGAGTAGAGAACATGCTGCTTGGGCATTGCAAGATTACGGAATTCATGTAATTGTGGCTGGAGGATATTCAGGAATTTTCTATATGAACTGGTTAAACAATGGGCATCTGCCAATAACTTTGCCAGAGGCAGACAGAATTGAATTATCAAAATTGCCTGGAGATGTGAAGGTTACAGTTGATTTGGAAAACAACAAATTGATTGCGAACGGGAAAGAATATGTTTTTGAGCTGGAAGAAAGCTGGAAACAAAGATTATTGAAAGGGCTTGACTCGATTGGGTTGACTTTGCAGCATGAAGATGAGATTAGGAAGTATGAGGAAAGTCATAAGTAGTCGATAAATATTATGAGAATATTAATTTTGATGGAGAAATAGAAGAATTTTTTATGAATTAAAGAATAAAATGTGTTTGGGAACTGTAAAATAATAGAAAAATTTGAAAGAGAAAATGTGATTTCTGTAAAAGTTGTTAAATTCAATATTTTGAGTTTTCAGGCACATTTTTAAAAAAAATTGATTTTTGAATAAAAAATATAAAATCTAACAAGAAGGAGAATTTAAATTTGAAAAATAAAATTTTAAAAGAGATAAATGTTAATGAAATAATGGAGGAAATTAAAAAAAATCCAGAAGAAAATAGCGAATTCAAAGTTTTGTGGAATGGTAAAAATATTGAAGTAGATTTGAATTTTGAGGATTTTGAAAAAGAAATTGATGAAATTAGGGAAAAGTTGGAGAATTTGAAAATATTGGTTGAAAATTCTAAAGAATGGGATAAAAAGATAAAAGATGCGGCAGGAGAATATATTCTTGAAGATGCTCGGTATTGGTGGGAGCCGTCGGCAGATTATGAAGATGAAGATATGCCTGGTTTAATTGAAGATTTAGCTGAAATAGTTGGAAAAGAAGAAGCTGAAAAAATGGTAAATGATGAAGAATTGTCACTAGAAGTATTTAAAAAATTGATTTATGTAGATTCTATAACATTAAATGAAGATGGCAATTTCGATGTTTCGTTGTTTGATATAGATGAATTAATATTTAGCGGGCATATAATGTTTGTATACGGAAATATAAATGGAGAATTTTCAGGTGGAGATTTTGCAGGATAAATTTTTAATAAAAAAATTGATTTTTATACCATTTAGTAATATAATTACATTGTATAACAAAAGTATTACAAAGGAGTGGTAAAAATGGCTACAGTAACAGCTAGAGTTGATGAAAATGTGAAAAAGGAAGCGGAAACTTTGTTTAAGAAAATGGGGCTTAATATGAGTACAGCGATGAATTTATTTTTAAAGAAGTGTATTTTGGAGCAGGGGATTCCGTTTGAGTTGAAAGTGCCGAATAGAGAAACTAGAAAGGTTTTGGATGAAGTTGAAAAAGGTGTTGGATTAAGCAAAACTTTTGATAGCATAGATGAGTTGACGGAAGATTTAGAAAATAATGAGAAAACACCAAATAAAGAAACTTTAAAGGCAATGCAGGAAACTGAAGATATTTTGAGTGGTAAAATTGAAAGAAAAGGGTATAATAGTGCTGAAGAATTATTTGAGGATTTAGGGGTTTAGTGGATGAAATTGACAATAAAGACGACCAAAAGGTTTGATAAGGACTTGAAAAAACTAAAGAAAAGAAAATATGATTTGAAGTTATTAGCAAAGATTATTAATAAATTATCTGATAGTGAAGTTTTGCCTGAAAAATATAGAGATCATTATCTTACTGGTGATTACAAAGGATTTAGAGAATGTCATATTCAGCCTGACTAGCTCTTAATTTATAAAATTGATAAAAATATCTTGGTTTTGACATTGTCGAGAACAGGGACACATTCTGATTTGTTTTGAGTTGGAGGAATTTTATGAAAAAGTTTATTTTATTTTGGCAGTTATTACTTGTGATAAATTTATTTTCTCAAGATAGGAATATCAAAGAATTTTATGATTCAAAAGGAAAAATCTCTGGATATTCAATGGCAGATTTTGATTTTAAAGGATATTATAAAAAAATTAAAGAATTTGAAGAAAAAATTGAAAATGGCGATGTAAAAGCAATGAATAATTTAGCAAATTTTTATGCTAAAAATGACCAAATTGAAGAAGCTGAAAAGTATTATAAAATGGCAATCCAAAATGGTTCTAAAAAAGCTGAGAAAAATTTGAAGATTTTGGAAAAATTTCCACTTATGAGTGATCCAATGGTTATGGACGATTTAGCTTGGGATATTCCAATGGAAGATGATAAAGGTGAGATAAAAATTTCAATTAGAGGATTTAAAGAAAATGGTAAAGATTTAAATGAGTATGAGCGAAATAGAATGAAAGGCATTGTTAGAAATATTTGGAATAAACTTTATAAAAGTGCAGATTTGGAATTTATTGGGTATAATGATAGTACAGAAAATAAAAAATTATCATTGGAAAGAGCTAAAAGACTTGCAGAATTATTTCGTGAAAGTGGACTGAAAGATGAAATGCGAATTGTAAAAGTTTTGGGAAAAGGGTCAGAAAATCCGGTGGATAGTAATGATACAATAGCAGAAAGATATAATAATAGAAAAGTTGAAATTATTGTAAAAAATGTAGTTAAAAAAAATTTTGATTTAAGCTTGCTTAATGAACTAAAAAATCAATTGGATGATGAGTAATTTTCTTATATTTTAAAAAATTTTTTTAGCCTGATTGGCTCTTAATTTATAAAATTGAAAAAAATATTTTGGTTTTGACATTGTCGAGAATGGGGACACATTCGGATTTGTTTTGAGTTGGAGGAATTTTATGAGAAAAATTATTATTTTTTGTATATTTACAATTGTGAGTATCTCTTTTTCAATGTTAGGAGGACCTTGTAGTATGACAGAGAAAAAATGTGTTTTAAGAGGTTTTAAAGTTGATGGAAAAATAATAAACGAGAATGAAATATCAGAACTCAAAGAAATTGTGAGTGTATTAAATGAATTTGGAGAAAGTGGAACTTTAGATTTTATAGGGCACACTGATTCAACTGGGACAAAGAAATATAATCAAAAATTATCGTTGATAAGAGCTAGAAATGTTGCTAGATTATTTAGAGAGTTTGGTTTAAAAGATACTATTTCAATTGGAGAAATAAGTGGTAAAGGAGAAGAAGATCCAGTTGATTTAAATGAGACAGATCAAGGGAAATATAGTAACAGAAGAGTAGAAATTTTGTTTAATAATTTAAAATGGAAAAATTTTGAATAAAAAACTTAAAAAAGATGATATAAAAAATTTAGAAAGGAAGTAAAAAAATGAACTACAAAATTGCATTATTAAAAGGGGACGGAATTGGTCCAGAAATCGTTGATGAAGCGGTAAAAGTTTTGAATAAAATTGGAGAAAAATTTGGGCATAAATTTGAGTATACTCAAGGATATTTGGGAGGAGAATCTATTGATAAATATGGGATTCCTTATTCTGAAGAAACTGCGAAAATTTGTAAAGAGAGTGACTCGATTTTGTTAGGATCAGTTGGAGGGCCTAAATGGGATAATGTTGAGCCTGATAAAAGACCTGAAAAAGGACTTCTTGCGATAAGAAAAGACTTGGGAGTTTACACAAATTTAAGACCAGCGGTTTTGTTTAAGCAATTGAAAAGTGCTAGTCCATTGAAGGATGAAATAATTGGAGAAGGGCTAGATGTAATGATAGTTAGAGAGCTTACAGGAGGAATTTATTTCGGTCCTAGAGAATATTCTGATGAAAAAGCTGTCGACACATTGCCATATACAAAAGGGGAAATTGAAAGAATCGCAAAAAAAGCGTTTGAAATTGCAAAATTAAGAGGGAAAAAAATTACAAGTGTGGATAAACACAATGTTTTAGATACTTCAAAATTGTGGAGAAAAACAGTAAATGAACTTGCAAAAGATTATCCAGAAGTGGAAGTTTCCCATATGTATGTGGATAATGCTGCAATGCAATTGATTGCAAATCCAAGACAATTTGATGTAATTTTGACAGACAATATGTTTGGAGATATTTTATCAGATGAAGCTTCAATGCTTACAGGTTCTTTAGGAATGCTGCCATCAGCAAGTTTAGGAGACGGAAAAGTTGGACTTTATGAACCAAGCCACGGTTCAGCACCAGACATTGCAGGACAAAATATTGCAAATCCAATCGCAACAATTTTATCAGCGGCAATGATGTTAAGATATGCATTTAACTTGACAAAAGAAGCAGATGCAATTGAAAAAGCAATCGAAGAAGTGTTGGAAGATGGATTTAGAACAGTAGATATTTATACTGATGGAATGAAAAAAGTTGGAACAGCTGAAATGGGAACTGAAATTGCTAATAGAATATAATTTACTTTTTTGAATTTTAGAATTATACTCAAATTTATTTTAAATTAAACTGCTAAAAATTATATGAATTTAGGAGTTGACTAAAATAGCATAGTTTTTGAGTTCGGTTTTAAAGCAGTTTTGCTATAGAATTGTTGATAATGATATAAATTTTGAATTTAATATTAGTAAAGTAAAACAAAGAGTCTTGATTTTTTGTGTAATTAAAAGATTTCAATTACTAAATAAGAGTTATTAAGGAAAAGTAAAAAAAGGAGGGGTTAGCATGAAAAAAAGTATGCCAATCGGAATTTCAGATTTTAAAAAAATCATCAAAGAAAATTATTATTATTTTGATAAAACAAATTTAATTGAAAAAATTTTAACAGATAATTCAGAAGTCAAATTATTCACTCGTCCAAGAAGATTTGGCAAAACATTAAATATGTCGATGTTAAAATATTTTTTTGATATTAAAGAAAAAGATGAAAATCGAGAATTATTCAAAAATTTGAAAATTTCTAAAAGTAAATTTTTTGAAAAGCAAGGATCAGCTCCTGTTATTTCAATTTCTTTTAGAAATTATTCTGAAAAGAATTGGGAAAATGGGTTTAAAACGATAAAAACAACGATTGCTGATATTTATGCTGAATTTAAATTTTTAATGGATAAGTTAGATAAAAGAGAGTTAAAAAAATTTGAGAATATTTGGTTGGAAACAGATGAAGGAGATTGGAAAAATTCTTTATTGATGCTGACTAAGTATTTGTATGAATATTATGGGCAGAAAGTAATAGTTTTAATAGATGAATACGATCATCCAATAATTGATTCTTATGTTAAAGGTTATTATGATGATGCAATAGATTTTTTTAAAAGTTTTTATGGTACGGTTTTGAAGGATAATAATTACTTGGAAATGGGAATTATGACAGGAATTTTGCGTGTTGCAAAAGAAAATATTTTTTCAGGATTGAATAATTTAGAAGTTCATACGATTTTAGATAATGAATTTACAGAATATTTTGGAATTACAGAAGAGGAAGTTAATCAAGCTGTAAAAGATTTTGATTTGGAATATGAGTTAGAAGATGTTCAAAAATGGTACAACGGATATTTATTTGGCGATAGAAAAGTTTATAATCCATGGTCTATCGTAAATTTCTTAAAGCGAAAAAAATTAAAGCCATATTGGGTAAATACTAGTGGGAATGAACTTATAAAATTATATTTGAAAAAATTAAAAAATGAAATTTTTGATGATTTTTCACGGCTTTTAAATAAAAATAGTATTTCTAAAAGAATAAATGATAATATGATTTTTGAAAATTTAGAAGCAAATTTTAGTAAAAATATATGGAATTTATTTTTTCATAGTGGATATTTAACTTTAGCTGAGGAGTACGACGAAAATAGAAATAATGTAAGTTTAAAAATTCCAAACGAAGAAATTTTGAGAATGTTTTCTGAAATGTTTATTGATTTGTATTTTGAAAATTATGATGTATTTTTAGAAGTGACGGAAGCATTAAAAAAAGGAGATGCTGAAAAATTTAAAAGAGAATTAAATAAGATTTTATTGGAAAATGTTGGAATATTTGATGTAGGTGGAATTTACAAGGAACAATTTTATCACGGATTTATGTTGGGATTAGTTATAATGCTAAAAAATGAATATGAAATTTCTTCCAATAATTTTGCTGGAAAAGGCAGATATGACTTGCTTTTGAAGCCAAAAAATATTGAAAAAATAAAAGAAGGAATTATTTTAGAATTGAAAATTGTAAATTCTTCTCAAAAATTGAGTGAAAATGAAATTCAAAAAGAGTTAGAAAAAGAATGTGATATTGCATTAAAACAAATTGAGGAAAAGAAATATTCTTCAGTACTAAAAAATGCTGGAATTGATAATATTTTGAAAATTGGATTGGCATTTTTTGGGAAAGAAGTGGAAGTTAAATTTGAAAGGAGAAAATAATTTTTTTTAATAATGGAAAAAAGAAAGGAGGTTTTTTATGGAAGAAATTTTACATTACGAAAACATAACTTTTAGACGAGAAGGAAGAGAAATTTTAAAAGGTGTTGACTGGCACATAAATAAAGGAGAAAACTGGGCTTTGTTAGGATTAAATGGTTCTGGGAAATCTACCCTTTTGGGAATGATTCCAGCCTACACTTTCCCAACTTCAGGAGAAGTGCGGGTTTTCGGGCATAAATTTGGAAATTATGCTTGGACAAAAATTCGAGATAGAGTTGGTTTTGTAAGTTCTACTTTGAATAATTTTTTGAGTACATTAAATTCTCAAAAATTGAAAGATATTGTGATTTCTGGGAAATTTAATTCGATTGGAATTTATCAGGAAGTGACGGATGAAGATAGGAAAAAAGCTGAAAAAATAATTGAAGATTTTGGGATAACTTACATTAAGGATAAATATTTTGCAACATTGTCACAAGGTGAGCAAAGACGGACATTACTTGCACGGGCATTTATGAATGAGCCAGATTTATTGATTTTAGACGAACCTTGTTCAGGATTGGATGTAAAATCTCGAGAATATTTATTGTCTGTTTTGGAAAAAAATTCTAAAAATGAAAATGCGATTCCATTTATTTATGTGACACATCAAATCGAGGAAGTGATTCCAGCGATAACTCATGTAATGCTTTTAAAAGATGGAAAAGTTTTTGCAAAAGGTAGAAAAAAAGACATTTTGACAGATGAAGTTTTATCGGAAATGTTTGAGATGCCAGTAAAAGTTGTTTGGGAAAATGATAGACCTTGGTTGATTGTGAAGTAAATTCAGTAATCACTTAGAAGGAGTTGATTTATTTAGATGGATAAAAGCAGAAAATTTATGGCAGTAATTTTAGCATTACTCGCAGCTATTTTTTATGCAATAAATACACCATTTTCTAAAATACTTTTGAATAAGATTTCGCCTACATTTATGGCATCTTTTCTATATCTGGGAGCAGGAATTGGTGTAGGTATTATGTACTTATTTCATAGAAAAGATGAGGAAAAGCATGAAAAATTAACTAAGTCAGATCTTCCATATACTATTGGAATGATTGTTCTTGATATTGCGGCACCTATATTCCTGATGATTGGTATAAATATTGGTTCAGCTTCAAATGCTTCATTGCTTGGTAATTTTGAAATTGTAGCAACAACCCTTATTGCTCTTCTAGTATTTAAGGAAAAAGTAACATCAAAGTTATGGATTGCTATTGGTTTTATTACAATATCAAGTATAGTTCTTTCATTTGAAGGAGCTGAAAGTTTCAAATTTTCTTTAGGTTCATTATTTGTAATATTAGCAACTTGTTGTTGGGGACTTGAAAATAATTGTACTAGAAAACTTTCAGATAAAAGTACTTATGAGATTGTTACTTTAAAAGGATTTTTTTCTGGTGGTGGTTCGTTTATAGTTGCTCTTATTTTAGGAGAAAGTATTCCTGAAATTAGATATATATCAATTGCTTTGTTACTTGGATTTGTAGCATATGGACTCAGTATTTTTATGTATATCAGAGCACAAAGGGATTTAGGTGCTGCAAAAACTAGTGCATATTATGCTGTAGCTCCATTTGTAGGTACTTTCTTAGCGTTTGTAGTAAATGGAGAAAAACTTACTTTGGTGTACTTCGTTGGACTTGTTTTTATGCTAATTGGAAGTGCATTTGTTGTGTATGATACAGTGGTTAAATATCATAGTCATAGCCATTCACACATAATAGTTCATACACATGATGGGACAACACATACGCATGTTATTACTCATGAGCATGGTCATAGTCATTTTATATCAAAAGAAAGACACGAGCATAATCATGAAGACTACATGAATAGTGAAGAACATAAATTGTTACATAAAAAGGATAAAAAAATTAAAAATATATAAAATATATTAATACCTAAAAAAAAATATTTGCAAATATTTTTAAAAAGTGTATAATATATACATACAAAATTTAGGAGGATTATAAAAATGGCAGGAAACATTTTAGGAACAACAGTTTATTATGACGCTGATTGCGATTTAAGTAAATTGGAAGGTAAAAAAATTACAGTTTTAGGGTATGGATCTCAAGGACATGCTCATTCATTAAACTTAAAAGAAGGTGGATTTGATGTAACTGTTGGACTTAGAAAAGGTTCTAAATCTTGGGATGCAGCTACAGAAGCTGGATTTACAGTAAAAGAAACAGCAGACGCTGTAAAAGGTGCAGATATAGTTATGATCTTAATTCCAGATGAATTACAAGCAGAAGTTTATGCAAAAGATATCGCACCAAACTTAAAAGAAGGAGCATATATTGCATTTGGACACGGATTTAACATTCACTTCAAAAAAATCGTTCCAAGAGACGATATAAGTGTATTTATGGTTGCACCTAAAGGGCCTGGACACTTAGTAAGAAGAACTTTCCAAGAAGGAAGTGGAGTACCTTGTTTAGTAGCAGTGGAAAAAGATCCAGCAGGAGATGCTATGGAAGTTGCTAAAGCTTGGGCATCAGCAATTGGTGGAGGAAGAAGCGGAATTCTTGAAACTACATTTAGACAAGAAACAGAAACTGACTTATTTGGAGAACAAGTAGTATTATGTGGTGGAGTTGTAGAACTTATGAAAGTTGGATTTGAAGTATTGACTGAAGCTGGATATGACCCAGTAAATGCTTACTTTGAATGTATTCATGAAATGAAACTTATCGTAGACTTAATTTACGAAGGTGGATTTGCAACAATGAGAAATTCAATTTCAAATACAGCAGAATACGGAGACTACTTAACTGGTCCAAAAATTATTACACCTGAAACTAAAGAAGCTATGAGAGGCATTTTAAAAGATATTCAATCAGGAAAATTTGCTAACGACTTCTTAACTGATTACAAAGCAGGACAACCATTCTTAAAAGAAAAAAGAAAAGAATTTGCTAATCACGGCGTAGAAAAAGTTGGAGCAGAATTAAGAAAACTTATGCCTTGGATTAAAAAATAATTAATTTAAAATAAAATTAATTTAAGAGATAATAAAAATAAAGCACTCTAAAATTAGGGTGTTTTATTTTTTATTATTTTGTATTGTTTGCTAATACTAATGCTAAACCCTATTTAAATAACGAATAAATTATAAATCTTTTTGGCAGATTAAACCTAATGTTTGCCTTCAAATAATCAAAATAGATATTCGCTTTTTAAAGTGGGAATAGTGTAATTATCCCTTGAGCATGAAAATTGTAATAAAGCTATTATTTTAAAAGGAATAGTATAAAAAATAACAAAAAAATAAGCCCCAAATTTATTGAGGGCTTAATAGATTTTTATTTAACTAACATTACAGTAGGTACACTAGGAACTCTGTAACCTTCCTTATGTCCTGGTGTAGAATTTCCTAACCAGTCATAGATAAATTTAATTTGATCATCATAATGTCTTATGCATTTGTGTGATTCTGGATAAGTTCCAATTTTTTTAGCTGTTGCAGCTTTTCTTTGTTCTCTTGTATTTTTTGGTTCAAATAATGATGGAATACTATGCATATAACCTCCACCACTAAATCTTACTGCATTTTTTGCATCTCCAACGACAGTTTTATTGTCTGAACCTGTATATTGCATTACAGGTTTAGAATATGCGATTAAAAATGTTCCATAAGGAGTGGCAAATGAATTTCCACTGTCTTTTCCAGTTGTTACAAAAGAAGAAGTTACAACATTCCAGTCATTTCCAGTTTTTTCAATGACCATTTCATTTTGATTAGCTCTGTCAACGTAGATAAATCTAGTTATTTCTCCTGTAATTCCAGCATCTTTTAAATATTTACCTGTAGAAGGTTTTAAATAGTAGACACCGTTATCATAAGCATCTATTCTAACTTTGATGTATTTGTCATTTTGTTCATCAACAACCATAATAGTTCTGTCTGGGATATTTATATAATCTTTAAAAGTTTTATCTAAATATCCAAATTCACTTTGGTTAGCACGATTTCCAAATTTATCACGCTTTCCATTTTCGCTGCCACCAAGAGGAGTGTAGTCATCTAAAACATATAATTTTTTATTTGCTGAAATTGCTTCAGCTATAAATTTATTTGTTTTATCAACTTTTGCCATCATATCATTCCAGTCAAATTCTCTTTTTTCAACAGCAGATTTTGGAATATATCCAAGCTGATTGTCGAAAAATACTTCATACCATTCATCTGATTTACTTCCTACAATACCTGTAGTCTTATATTTTTGAGAATATGATGCAGATTTTATTGTTTTAGAACTTGAATTTGGTTCTTTTTTTATGTTTGTTGCAGTTTTTATAAAAACAAATTCGTCCATATCTCTTGGAGAGTGTTTATCATACTGAAAATTAAAAGTAAGATTTTTAGGTCTTGGAGTCGAAAATTCTTTTATATAGGAATGAGAACCCTTTAGAGAATTTGAGTTTATATTTTTAGGTGTTTCTGTTTTTTCATTTTCCTTTGGTTTATCTTCTTTTTTATTGATTATAGAATTTTGAGCTTTTTCCATATTAGTTATATTTTTAGATTCTTCATTATTTTTTGTAGTTTTATCATTTTTTTGAGAATCATTGTTTAAAATAGTTTTTTTATTTTCTTCAGTAACTTTAGGTTCATTTGTTACTGATGGTTTTATTGCTTGTTGGCTTTTATCTTGAATTTGTGTATTTTGTTTTGGTTTAGCTACAACACCTGATTTTTTAGGATAATCGGCTATAAATCCTTTTATAAAAGTATCAAATTTTGCTTCAAATTCAGACTTACTTATTGTTTTTTCTATACTTTTTCCTTTTACAAATTTAGCTTTTTCACCAAATATGTATGGAGTAAATTTTAAATGAACAAGATTTCCTTCTACTGCATAATCTACATCAATTTTATCTTTTATTCCATCTCCATCTAAATCAGGTTCTAAAGAAATTTGTTTCCATTCTATTTTTTTTGATTCAGATTTTTTTATTTCTACTTTTTTTACTTCTTTTGCCTTTGGTGCTGAAAAAGTATTAATTGACATTACAGAAAGAGCCACTAATGCTATTACTAAAAATTTTATTTTTGTTAAATTTATTTTTCTTGTCATAAATCTATTTCTCCTTTTTATTTTTAAGATTTATTTTATAAAACTACTGCTATTACAGGTTCTTCAGGAATTGTATTATCCCTATCCTTAATTTTGCTGCCTGCATTTATCCATTTAACGATAAATTCAATCTGGTCATCAAAATGTCGGACACATTTATGTGAATCTTTATAAGTTCCTATTTTTTGAGCAGTTCCCGTATTCAATGTAGAACCTTTGAAGTCGAAGTTTACAGGAATACCATGCATATAACCTCCACCACTAAATCTTACTGCATATTTTGCACTTCCTGCAACAGCTAAATCAGATCTTCCTGGAATTGTTTTATCACCTGGTCTTGCATGTCTTGTAAAAGTCATATAAGGTCTTGTGAAAGCTATTAAAAATGCTCCGTGCGGTGTTTCATAAGAACCGTTCCCATCTCTTCCAGTTGTTACATAAGAATACGTTACAACTTCGTATTTTTGTGTTTCAGGAATTCTTTGGAAAAGAACTTCAGTTTGACTGCTTGGATCAATTGCAACAAATTTATTAACTTCTTTTTTTATGTTTTCTATCTTTTGATAAGTTCCTTCTGATTTTTCAATAAAATAAGGTCCTCCATAAAATGGTGTTTCAATTTTTAACATATTATTTTCTTCACCAATTATTCTAAAAACAGTCTGATCAGGAATATTGATTATTTCTCCTTTTTTGTTGGAATTTGTATAACCTATAATACTTTGATTATTTTTATTTCCAAATTTATCTTTTTCACTTGGCTTATCACGTGATAATGGTGCATATTCTGTAACAATATATAATTGTTGGTTAGCTTTTATTGCTTTAACAATAAAGTCATTTACAATTTCTATTTTATTAATCATTTTATCCCAATAAAATCCTCTTCTAGAAACATTGTTGTCTCCGCCTGCAATAAATCCTTTAACAGTTTTGGGATTTTCTGCAATAACTTTACCATTTTTATTTTTATTAACTTTTTTGCTTACATTAGTAGTGATTCTTTTTGTAAATTCAGTAAAGTACCACTTTGCTTTAGAATTTGAAGCATCTGAAACCATATCAAATAAAATTTCAGGTTTTTCGCTAAATCCTAAGTTAGCTATTGCATGTCCATTTGGAGCATCTAGCATACTTAATGATCTTTTTATAAATAAAAAGTTATTTGTATTTTCAGGAGAGTGATTATTAAATTTTACTTTATCAAAAACAATATCGTCTGTTTTATTATCTCCATAAATTGTAATATATCTAGTTTCGTTTGGCTGAATATTTTTAGAATATTCAGGATAGTATTTTTTGACTTTATCAAACATTTTTTGCATTGCTTGAAGTTCCATTATATCAAATTTTTTATCAAAAGCTATTTGATACGTTAAAAGATCTTTTCCATTTTGATTTGTATAAATTGAAATAACGGGATCAATTAAATTATCAACTAGATTATAAGTCACAACGACTTTTTCATTTATTCCATCATTATTAAAGTCATAATCGAATACATCTTTTTCATGACCTTTTACTGCGATGTTTTCAGAATATTCCTTAGGCAAGTTTAATGGCTCTGCATTTACATTAAATCCTATGACTGTATTAATTAAGGCTAACATTCCAATTTCTATTTTTTTTCTTTTTATTTTTTCTTTTCCGGAATTAATAATTTTTTTTATCACAATTTCCCCTCCAATATTTACTTTCTTCAAAAAATTTATACTCATTATTAAAAAAGTTGCTTACTTTTTTCATTTTTTATATTTCCATCCTTTTTTCAAAATTTTTGTTTTAATAAAGTGCTAAAAGACTCGTATTTTTAAAGTTCTAAAATTTTGTTATGAGTAATTTACTTTTCTCGTATATTATATCATAATTTCTATAAAAAAGTAATATATAAAATTAATTTAATTTTATAATAAAATCATTTTTAGAATAGCTTTAAAAATAATGTTTTATTTATTTAGTGATAAAAAATATTATTTATTTGCTGAGTTAAGGATTTACAATAAATTGATTCATTGTTTGAATAGTAATTTTATTGTAAATCTTTACTTTATAAGAAAAATTGATTTTTTATTTTTTTAAATAACAAATGAAGTTTTGATTTTATGGAATTTTATATCAAAAAAAAATATCTTATTGAGAAATTTATTTACAAAGTCTAGGATATTCTTCCTTAATCGCATTATAAATTCTCTCTAAAACAGCCTCAATATATTTCGTAGGTGTTGCCAAATTAATTCTCTCGAATCCAGAACCAGCTTTTCCAAAAATATATCCCTCATTAAAAAATGCATTTGCCTTTTTCGTCATAAATGCCTTTAACTCTTCATCTTTCAATCCTAAATCTCTAAAATCAAGCCATTGTAAATAAGTTCCTTCAATTAACGGAGCTTTAAATCCAATAAACTTTTCTTCAAAAAATTGTTTTACTAATTTTTGATTTTTATCCACTAATTTCAAAAACTGATCAAACCATTCTTCTGCTTCATTATACGCCAACTCACAAGCCTTAAATCCAAGTGCCGCAAACACATGTGAACCATCTTTCGTCATCTGAGCCTCAAACTGTTTTCTCAATTTCTTATTTTTAATAATAATATTCGACACTCCAATTCCAGCCAAATTAAAACTTTTAGTAGGCGCAGTACAAGTAACTGTTATCTCTGCCAATTCATCCGATAAAGTCTGCAAAACAGTATGCTTAAATCCAGGCATCAAAATATCACAATGAATCTCATCAGAAATAATTATTAAATTATTCTCCAATGCAATCTTTCCTATCTTTTCAAGTTCTTCCCTTTTCCAAACTCTTCCAACTGGATTATGCGGACTACACAAAATCAACATTTTATTATTCTCATCTTTTGCAAATTCTTCAAACTTCTCAAAATCAATCTCATAATATCCGTCAGTTTCAATCAATCCGCAATCGACAATTTTTCTATTAGAAGATTTAATCGCATTATAAAAAGGATAATACACTGGTGTAAAAATAATCACGCCCTCACCCTCTTGTAAATAAACCTTCACACTCGTATAAAGTGCCGCAACTACACCACTCGTGCAAACAATCCAATCTTTTTCCACTTCAAAATTATGTCTTCTCTTCATCCACGAAATAACCGCTTCATAATATTTGTCAGTCGCTCCAGTATAACCTAAAATCGCCTCATCAATATATTTTTTCAATCCTTCTCTTATTTCAGGAGCAATCTTTAACTCCATATCCGCCACAGAAAACGGAACAATATCATCTGATAAATTAGGCACTTCTCTGTACATTGCTTCCCATTTAAATGAACCTTGTCCTTTTCTGCTTAAAAGTGTTTCAAAATCGTAATTTTCTGACATTTTTTATTTTTCCTTTTAAAAAAATTTATTTTATATTTCTAGTTTTTCCTGTAATTTTTCAATTTTATAATATTCATTTAGAAATATTGGTATTGATGGATAAATCTTTACTTTATTTTTACTTTTTAGTAATTCATTTTGAAATTTCAATATTTTATTTTTTTCTACATCTTTAAATTTCATTTCTAATATGTTTTCTGAATTATTAATATAAAATTTTATAATTTCCTTATATTGTGATTTAAGAGCCGTCATTCCCATGTTTCTAGTTTCATTTTTTATTTTCTTTTTAAAAACCTTAAAATCCTCCAACTTTTCTTCAAAGTTATTTTTTTCATAAATATAATTGCAACCAATAGGTTTATGGTATGCTTCTATCATTGGAAAACTTAAATATAATTTACCATTCTCAGTTTCATTTTCAAAAAAACTGTTTATTTCCGATATTTCATTTATCCTATCATATATTTTTTCAAAATTTTCATATTCTTCATTTAATTTTGAATGTAAATCATAATCAAAAAATAAATATACATAAGATATTTCGCTTGCTTTAAATTCTTTACTGATTTTATCTGAATATTTGTATTTTATATATCTGATAACGTCCATATTTTCATCATACTTTTCTTTAATATCTTTATAAAAAGCATAAATTGTTCCAATTTTCGCCCAAATAACTTCCCCTTTTATTTGAAATTCTTTTACTATATGTTCTATAAGTTTTTTATCAGGATCTTTCCCTTCCGTAAGTATCAAAATTTTACTCATATTCAAATACCTCTGTACGATACATTTTTTCTATATTATGGTATTCTTCTATTTTTTTATCAGTAATTTCTGAAAATTGTTTAATTTTACCTTTATCGTTTAAAACAAAATAACAGTCTGGACGTAAAATTTCATTATCTATCAAACTTGTCGCATGTGAAGATAATGCTACTTGCTTTATATTGTCATTTGAAAATAATCTTTCAAGTATGAATTTTGATAATGAATAATGAAAATAGGCATCAAACTCATCTATAAATAAAAAACTTACGTTTTTTATGGAAATTTCCATCCAAAAAAATAACAATGCCAAAATTTTAGTTCCACTTGAAGCAATTTTATAAAAATCCACTTGTTTTCCTGACTTAAACTCTATCAGTATTCTATCCTCATTTTGTACTAATTTTTGTTTTATTCCAGCTTCTTCTAAAAATTTCTCAAATTCTTTGACTTTATTTAAATCTATTATTCCTTTTAATATTTTTTCACTTCCATTACTATAACCCATATATGTATTACCTTCCTGCAAGGAACGAATCCATAACATATTGTCAATGAAATCAAAAAATTTATATAATGCCTTTTCTTTTATAATCGAGGTATTTCCTTTAATGTATTTTACTAATGATATTTTTTCAAATTCATTAACAGATAAATCTCTATTGAAATTTTCAAAATTTTTAACATATTCGCCTATCTCTATTTCTATTATATTGTTATCTTTATTGTATTCAATACAAAGTTTATCATTAATAGAAAGTTTTTCTTCTATTACAGTTTCACTGTCTATTTTTTTATATTCATATTGAACTTTATCTTTTCCAAATTCAAAAATATAACTAAAAGAAGCATTATCTTTATCATATAAGTTATAATTTAAATAGTTTTCATAATCTTTTAATTTTTTTTGCTTATCTGTTAAATGGTTAATAATATCAAAAATTGCAAGCCCAACGTTTGATTTACCACTTCCATTTTTTCCTAATATCAACATTTTAGAAATTATATTATTTTTTATTACATTTTCTTTAAAATTATAATTTCCGATATTTCCAAAGTCCAATGTAATATCTTCAAAATTTTTAAAATTTTGAACTGTGAATTTTTTTAACATCTTCCCTCCTCACATCCTTTTTTTAGTTTTTTCTCTACTCATGCTCCTTACAGCTCATCTCCTCAACCACAAGTTTAAACACACAAACCGCCTTCAACATTCTTTCATCAAATTCCCAGTCAGATTTTCCAGTATTTTTCTTCATGAGTTCCAGCAACGCCTTCATTTTTTCCTGTGAATCTTCAATAATCTCAATTTTTCCATTTCCGATTATACTTTGGAATCTAGCAGTGTAATTACAGGCTTTATCGCCTTTTGTGTAAATTTTGTGATTTGTGTCAAGTTCAAATCCTGCGTAGTTATTTTGTTTTATTATATCAAGTTTTCTCCCTGTTCTTGCACCGTGAAAATAAAAGGTGTAGTTTTCGTTTTCTTCGATAAAGCCAAAGTTTAGCGGGACAATGTAAACTTTTCCATTGTCATTTAAGCCAAGACGGCAACAGTCACAGGCTTTTATGATTTCTTTTATTTTTTCGTTATCTGTAATTTCTCTGTCCCGTCTTCGCATCTTTGTTTTTTTATTTTCCATTTTTATTCTTTCCTGTTCTTTTGTATCTTTAATATTTTTTTAAAATAGTCCTGAAATAACTCCGTTTTCATCAATGTCAATTAGCTCTGCCGCTGGTTTTCTCGGTAATCCTGGCATATCAATGATTGTTCCTGCCATTGCTACTAAGAAACCTGCTCCTGCTGATAATCTAATTTCATTAATTGTTATTTTAAATCCTGTTGGTTTTCCTAGCAATTTAGGATCATCAGATAATGATTTTTGTGTTTTTGACACACATACTGGCAATTTGTCGTAGCCATTTTCCACGTATTTTTTAATATTGTTAAGTGCTTTTGGTGCAAAATCTACCCCATCTGCTCCGTAAATTTCTTTTGCAATTTTTTCAATTTTTTCTTGGATTGATAAGTCCAGATCATAAAGTGGAGTGTATTTCTTGTTAGATTTTTCATTCTTTTCAATGGCATTTAGAACTTTTTCCATAAGCTCTTTACCACCTTCTCCACCTTTTTCCCAAATTTCACAGTTGGCAACTTCTACATCCATTTTGCTGCAAAAATCCTTTATTACTTGAATTTCAGCATCAGTATCAGTTATAAATTTATTAATTGCTACTACAACTGGCAAATTATATTTTTGCATACTTTCAATATGTTTTTCAAGGTTTACAAGCCCTTTTGTCAATGTTTCGATGTTTTCTGATTTTAAATCTTTATCTCCGCCATGATGCTTCAATGCACGAACTGTTGCAACGATTACAATAACATTTGGCTCCAAGTTTCCAAATCTAGCCTTTATATCCAAAAATTTTTCAGCACCTAAATCGGCAGCAAATCCAGCTTCAGTAACCACATAGTCTGACAATTTCAATGCCATTTTTGTAGCTAATAGCGAATTACATCCATGTGCAATATTTGCAAAAGGCCCACCGTGAATAAATACAGGTGTATTTTCCAAAGTTTGTACCAAGTTAGGTTTTATAGCATCTTTTAGTAATGCTGCTACTGCCCCTTGAATATTAAGCTGTTTTACTTTAAGCATTTCTCCTTTTCTATTATATGCAAAAACTATTTCGCCAATTCTTTTCTTTAAGTCAGTAATTGAGTCAGCAAGACAGAAGATAGCCATAATTTCTGATGCAACTGTTATTTGAAAAGAGTTTTCACGAGGTACACCATTTACTTTTGGTCCAAGTCCAACAACAATGCTTCTCAAATTTCTATCATTCATATCAAGTACACGTTTAAAAGTGATATTGTTTACATCAATATTAAGTTCATTACCAAAATGTATATGATTGTCAATGCATGCAGAAATTAAGTTATGTGCAGCTGTAATTGCGTGAATATCCCCTGTAAAATGTAAGTTTATTTCTTCCATAGGCACAACTTGTGACATTCCACCACCAGCAGCTCCACCTTTCATTCCAAATACAGGTCCTAAAGATGGCTCCCTAAGTGCTGCTATTGATTTATATCCAAATTTATTTAACGCTTGAGTCAATCCAACAGTAACAGTAGATTTTCCTTCCCCTGGAGGTGTTGGAGTAACAGCTGTCATCAAAATCAGCTTTCCATCTTTCTTTCCTGCATTTCTTTTTAGTACATCTAAACTAACTTTAGCCTTATACTTACCATATGGCTCAAAATCATCCTCTGTAAGTCCAATACTTTGTGCAATTTCACTAATTTTTTTCAATTTCGCATTTTGAGCGATTTCAATATCCGTCATCTCTAAATCCTCCTATATTTTCTATTATTTAATAAAAATCGAAAAAGCCGCAAACTGCTAATTAGAAAACTTTTCCGATATTCATTTATAATTTGTTCTTTTCAACTTTCTTTCAAAAATTTTATTAAAAGACTAATCATGCCTTTTTTTGTTATATAATATTATATCTTTTTGTAATTGTCAATATACATTGTTTAATATTTCATAAATATTTTAATTTTGAATAAAATTTAAAATAATGTCTGCTGATTTGTTTCTGACAATCCCTTAAAGCATCCATATTCTTTCATTAATTCAACAATTGTTTTATTTAGTTTTGTTCGTTTTACTAAATCTTCAATTGATAAAAAATTATTTTTTTTCCGTTCAGAAACAATATTTTCAGCAACGGCATCTCCAAGTCCATCCATCGCAATTAACGGCATTCTTATTTTTCCATCTTGTATTGTAAAAAGTTTTGCTTCTGATTTATAAATATCAATTTGTTCTAGTTCAATTTTACGGTAGTGCATTTCAATTAATATTTCATATAAAAATAATTCCTGCTTTTCTTTTGCATTTAAATTTCCTTTTCTGTCCATTTCCATTTTTGCTTTTTTCAAGTCATCTATTGACCTAAACATTGCTGTCATTTTAAAATCTCCAACTTTTCTGTTTAGAAAGGCTGTATAAAATTCAATTGGATAGTGGACTTTAAAATAGGCAATTCTGACTGCCATCATTACGTAAGCTACGGCATGCCCTTTTGGAAACATATATTTTATTTTTTCGCATGAATCAATGTACCATTGCTCTACACCATGTTCTTTCATTTTTTTTGAAAATTCTTGCCATTTTTGAGGATTTTTGGTAGGCTGACCTTTTCTGACAAATTCCATTATAGAAAAGGCTAATGACTTATCCAAGCCATCATCAATTAATTTATTCATAATGTCATCCCGTACCGTAATAATTTGGCTCAAGGTTGCAATCCCGCTTTTTACATAATCCTGTGCATTGTTTAACCATACATCTGTTCCATGCGAAAGTCCTGAAATTCTGACTAATTCGGCAAAAGTTTTTGGCTTTGTGTCAACGAGCATCTGTTTTACGAAAGATGTACCAAATTCAGGTATTCCTGATGTTCCTGTCGGAGAGCCAATTTCCTCTGAAGTTACGCCAAGTGCTTCAGTTGAACTAAATAAACTCATTACTTTTTTATCGTCAAGAGGAATCGTATAAATATCGACTCCTGTCAGATCTTGTAAAATTCTAAGTGTTGTCGGATCATCGTGTCCCAGTATATCCAGTTTTACAAGCTGTTCATCCATTACGTGGTAATCAAAGTGAGTTGTCTTGGAAGTTGACTTCATATCGTTTGCTGGACGTTGGATTGGGCAAAAGTCGTAAATTGACTTATCTTTTGGAACGACTATCATTCCGCCAGGATGTTGTCCAGTTGTTTTTCTTGCACCTTCACATCCTTTCGCAATTCTCATAATCTCTGCTCTTCTTTCTTTTATTTCAGGTGTTCCTTCTACTTCTTCAAGATATTTTTTCACATACCCAAAAGCATTTTTTTCAGCAAGTGTAGAAATCGTTCCCGCACGAAAGACATTGTCGCTTCCAAACAGCTCTTCCGTATATTTATGAATTTCTCCTTGATATTCCCCAGAAAAGTTCAAGTCAATATCTGGTACTTTATCTCCATTAAATCCCATAAATACTTCAAATGGAATGGCATGCCCATCTTTTATATATTTTGTACCGCATTTTGGACAATTTTTGTCAGGATAGTCAACTCCGCTTCCTTCTTCATTCATAAATTCCGTATGTTTACAGTTTGGACATCTGTAATGCGGATAAAGTCCATTTACTTCGGTAATTCCCATAAGATAGGCTACAATTGAAGAACCGACTGAACCACGTGAACCTACAAGATAACCTGCATCCACTGATTTATGCACAAGTTTTTGTGCAATTAAGTAAAGTACCGCAAATCCATTTTGAATAATCGAATTAAGCTCTTTTTCTACTCTTTCTTTCAGGCTTTCATCAATATTCTCTCCATAAAGCTCCTCAAGTCTTTTATAAGTCATTTTTCTTACTTCTTCTTCAGCTCCATCAATTTTTGGTGGATAAAATCCTGTTGGAACTGGTCTTACTTGCTCTATCATATCACTAATTTTATGCGTATTTTCCACAACAACTTCCATAGCTTCATCTTCGCCCAAATAATCAAAGGCTTTTAGCATTTCTTCAGTAGTTTTGAAATACAGCTTTCTGTCAAAAAATTCATATTCTTTGACTCCTTCTGTAATTTCAGTTTTCCACATTGTTCCACTTCCTAAAAGTAGCACATTTCTATTAATTGATTCATGTTCTTCAAGATATTGTGCATCTCCAGTTGCGACTACAATTTTATTCTGACTTTTTCCAAGCTTGTAAAAATATTTATTCATTTCTTTGATTATATCGTAATTTTCAATTTCCTTGCTAGCTCTTTCCACCATGTCAGTATAATTTGTATGAGGTTGAATCTCAATGTAGTCGTAAAATTTTGCTTTTTCTTCAATGTCTTCTTTTTCAGATCCCCTTAAATAAAGGTTTACAAGTTCTCCTTTATTTCTTTCAGAAGCTGAAGCTGAACTTGCGATTATCAAGTTTTTTCTCATGCTGTTTAACAAAGTTTTTGGTATTCTAGGTCTTCTCATTCCAAAAAACTCTATGTTTGAACGTGATACAAGTTCGTAAAGGTCACGAAGTCCTTCTTGATTTTTTACTAAAATTATTGTATTTAATGTTTCGGCATTTTGAATATTTGGCTGTAAATCTTTATTAATTTCAATCAGTTTTAAAATCCCTTTACTTAAAATCATATTCAAAAATTTCTGAAAGACTTCTGCAGTTGCCTTTGCATCATCGACAGCTCTATGGTGTGTTTCAAGTACAATTCCAAAGTATTTTACCAGATTGGCAAGACTATATCCTTTTAGATCAGGAAGCAATGTTCTAGCCAAAGGTAGCGTATCAATTACACTTGGCGAATATTCAAGGCTTTGTTCAATAGTTTTTTGCTTAATAAATCCCACGTCAAATTTTGCATTGTGAGCAACTACTGTAGTTCCTGTACAAAATTTAAGAAATCTTGGAAGTACAGTTTCTATTTTTTCAGCATTTGCAACCATTTCATCAGTAATCGTTGTAAGTTCTGTTATTTTTGGCGGAATTGGTATTTCAGGATTTATAAATTCTGAAAATTCTCCAATAATTTCCCTTCCACGCATTTTTACAGCTCCAATTTCAATTATCTTGTCATTAAATGGATCAAATCCTGTTGTTTCAATATCAAATACAACATAAATTTCATCTTCAATCATATTGTCCTTAGGATTTGTAATCAAGTCCTGTTCATCATCAACTACATAAGCTTCTATTCCAAAAATAACCTTAAAATCTTCATTTGCCTCTTTAAATGCGAATGGAAAAGAATGAACAACACCGTAATCTGTCACAGCAATTCCGCTATGTCCAAATTCTTTCGCTCTTTTTGCATAATCTTTAATTGACATAACTCCACTCATTTCACTCATATTTGTATGTGCATGAAGTTCTATTCTTTTTTTTGGAGCATTATCTTCTTTTTTTATATCTTTAGATTCAATGTTTTCAACTTGTTGAGTTCTTATGTATTTTTCTCCGTTATACATATCCGCCTCAAAACTTCCAGTAACTTTTACCCATTCTCCAACTTTTACTTGAACATCTTCAATTGTATTAAAGAAAATTCTACAACTGATTGAATCTGTATAATCTGTAATCATAAAGTCGCACATAAATTTACCGTTTTTAGTTTCTCTTATATCAAGATTAAATACTTTTCCTTCTAAAGCGACATTATCTCCAATATTCAAAATATCAAGCGTAGAAAAAGCTGCAGCGTCCATATCAGGAATTTTTTTTCGCCTATAGTTTCCGTTATTTGAATAATTGCTGTTGTTTTTATTGTTTTCGTATTTAGGCAATTCACTAGCCTTTACATAATTTAATTTATTTTGAGCATTCAAACTCTCAGTAATTTCTTTGAAATCTCCAGTTACAAATTCAATTTTTTCAGAATTATCAGTACATTCATAAATTTTATTTTTTAATTTTTCCTTCATGTTAGTTTTTTTAGCTTCTTCTATCAAATGGTTTGATGGCAATTTTATAAATATACTATTTTCTATGTTTTCTACTTCATAAGTTGCAAAAATATACTGATACTTTTTGCTTTCCTCTTTATAATTCTCAATCATAAACTTTACAAACCCAATAACATCTTTGCAAATTAGCTCAGGATTGACGTCTAATTTAATATTCAATTTTATTTCATCTTCAAAATTTTTGTAGATCAGCTGCCTTAAATCTTGTATTTCACTATGTGCAGCAAAATCATTAACCCGCAAAAAAATTCCTATCTCTCTTTTTTTTGAAAATAAATTAACATACTCAATCTCAAAATTTCTGATTCCGTATTTTCTAAAAAAATCATCTGATGGCTTAATTTTTAAGTATTTAGTGCTCACTTTTTATTTATCCCCCTTATTTTTTTATTTTTTATATCAAATAATTGTAACTTTTGAGTTTAGTTTTAAATCAATTTGGCTATAAATTTACTTGTGAAACAAATTTATTATATAATTTTTATAAAGTTTTATCAATATAAATTTCTCTGAAAACCTTGTTATTTACAAAACTTCCAGGTATAATAAGGTAAAGAGGTGATTTTATGAAAAATGAAAAAGAAAAAGTTATCGAATGGATAAAAAAATATTTTGAAGAAAATGGAAAAAACTGTAAGGCAGTTGTAGGAATTTCAGGAGGAACAGATTCTTCAGTTGTGACGGCACTTTGTGTGGCAGCTCTGGGACGGGAAAATGTGATAGGAGTTCTTATGCCAAAAGGAGTTCAGCACGATGTTGATTATTCCAAAAAATTAGTTGATTTTTTGAAGATAAAGCATTATGAAGTGAATGTGGAAAAGCCTGTGAATGACTTAAAGGAATTAATTTCGCAGCAAACGGGAGTAAATCCTGATGAATTTGACGCCTACAAAACTAATCAGCCTGCTAGAATACGGATGGCTGTACTTTATGGGATTTCTGCCATTATTGGCGGGAGAGTGGCTAATACTTGTAATTTGTCAGAAGATTTTGTGGGGTATTCGACAAAATTTGGAGATGCTGCGGGGGATTTTTCGCCAATTTCTGATTTTACAAAAACCGAAGTGCGAAAACTTGGATCTGAACTTGGACTTCCTGAAATGTTTTTGAAAAAAGTGCCTGAAGATGGAATGAGCGGGAAATCTGATGAGGAAAAATTGGGATTTAGCTATGAAGTTTTGGATGAATATATTAGAACGGGAAACATTTCAGATTTGAGAATAAAAGAAAAAATAGACTATTTACACAAAATAAATTTACACAAAATTTTACCTATGCCATCGTATAAAAAAGGAGAAAAATAAAATGAAACTAAAGCCAATTATAACATCACTGCTTGATACAGATCTTTACAAATTTAATATGAATCAAGTAATTTTTCACAAACATACTGATTTAGTCGGAGAATATCACTTTAGATGCCGTACTCCAAATATTTTCTTTACAAAAGAAATGGTTACGGAAATAAATGAGCAAATTGACCATTTGTGCAGTTTGCGATTTAAAAATGAAGAATTGAACTATTTGCGTTCGATAAGATTTATAAAGTCAGATTATGTTGAATTTTTAAGACTTTGGCATCCGATTAAGGATTATGTGACTACGGTGCTTGAAAATGGAGAACTTAGAGTTATTGTCTTTGGACCGCTTTTCAGTGCAATGCAGTTTGAAATTTACTTGCTTGAAATTATTAACGAAGTGTATTTTAGAATGAAGTTTAATTATGATGAATTGCTTGCTTCTGCAAAAGAAAAATTAGAAAAAAAGATTTTGGATTTTAAAAATAAAAAATATAACTTTAAATTTGCCGAATTTGGCTGTAGAAGACGTCTTTCAAGGGAATGGCAGGAAGAAGTAGTGAAAAAATTATCCAGCGAAACTCAAAATATGGTCGGAACTTCCAATGTATTTTTGGCAATGAAATACAATCTAGTACCAATCGGAACTTATGCACACGAATATGTCCAAATGTATCAGGGAATCGACTCGATCCCGCTATCTTACACAAATCATTACGCATTAAAAGACTGGTATGACGAATACAAGGGAGATAACGGAACAGCACTTACCGACACAATAACGACAGACTTATTTTTAAGGGATTTTGACAGAAGCATGGTAAATAACTACACAGGAGTGCGGCACGATTCCGGTGATCCATATATCTGGGCTGAAAAAATATTGAATCACTACCAAAAATATGGAATAGATCCAAAGACAAAGACACTTTTGTTCAGCGACTCGCTAAATTTTGACGAAGCAGAAAAAATTTATAAGACATTTAAAGACAAAGTTAAACTTTCTTTTGGAATAGGGACATTTATAACTAATGATACGAAAGAAAAGCCGTTAAATATCGTAATAAAACTTCAATATGTAAACGGAAGACCAGTTGCTAAATTGAGCGATGTGGAAGGAAAAGTTATGTGTGATGATGAAAAATATTTAAAATATTTGAAAGCATCGGTAAAATTTAGGCTGGAGCGGGAAAAAGAATATTAAAAAAATTTAACAAAAAAATAGCAAGAAGTCGTAGGCTTTCTATAAGTGGGAGATGAATTGCTTTTTTTGTAAAAAAATTGAAAAAAGGATATATCCATGATACAATTTTTGTATAAAATATCGAATAGAAATAATTAAAAATAATATTCAAAATCAAAAGGAGGTGTAATTTTGTGAAATATAATTTAGCATTCAAATACAGGATTTATCCAAATAAGGAGCAAGAATTATTGATAAATAAGACTTTTGGATGTGTTCGTTTTGTTTACAATACAATTTTGTATACTGCGAATAAAATTTATGAAGAAACTGGAAAAAATAAAATAGTTACACCTGCCAGTTTGAAAAATGAAAATCAATTTCTAAAAGAAGTAGACAGTTTGGCACTTTCAAATGCTCAATTAAATGTAAGACGATCGTTTACGAACTTTTTTCAGAAGAGAGCGAAATTTCCAAGGTTCAAATCTAAAAAGAATAGTGTTAAAAGTTACACGACAAATTGTGTGAATAATTCGATACGAATTGAGGAAAACAAATATTTGGTTTTGCCAAAATTGAAAAAAGTAAAATTGAAATATCATAGAGAAATACCAAAGGATTATAAAATAAAGTCGGTAACATTGACAAACAGTAATGGAAATTACTATGTTTCTGTTTTGACGGAATTTGAAAAAGAAATTCAAAAAATGCCAAGTAATGATAAAGTGATTGGACTTGATTTTTCAATGTCTGAATTATTTGTCAGTTCTGAAAACCAAAGAGCTGATTATCCAAAATATTTTAGGATGTTGGAAGAAGAATTGAAAAAATTGCAGAAATCATTATCAAGAAAAGTGAAATTTTCTAAAAATTGGTATAAGCAAAAAGCGAAAATATCAAAATTACATGAGTATATCAAAAATTGTCGAAGAGATTTTTTGCATAAATTATCGAAAAAATTGTCTGAAACGTATAATGCTGTGGTTGTTGAGGATTTGAATATGAAAGGGATGAGCCAGGCATTAAATTTTGGGAAAAGTGTAGGAGATAATGGATGGGGAATGTTTTTGAGAATGCTTGAGTATAAACTGATGTTTTTAGGAAAGCAATTTTTGAAGATAGATAAGTGGTTTCCATCATCGAAAACTTGCAGTAAATGTGGAAATATTAAAGAGGAACTGAAATTATCAGAAAGAAGTTATAAATGTGAGTGCTGTGGGATTGAAATTGATAGAGATTACAATGCAGCACTGAATATAAAAAACATTGGAAAAGAAATGTTAAAATATTAGGAAAATAAAAGAAGACAGGGTAGGAACTACCCAAAGAGCTTGGTAAATATATTTGGCTAGCAAAAGCAGGTACTTCCCAAGAAGCTCCCGCTTCTAAAAGTGGGAGTAGTTCACATCTGTAAATAAGCAGTTATAGTAGCAAGAAATCTTGAATCCTTGTAAAAATATAAAAAAATTTTGAAATTTTATATTTAATTTATAAAAAAACGGAGAAACTTTAATGAAAAAATATAAGACAGGCTTGGTTCTGGGAAGATTCCAGACATTTCACAAAGGACATGAATACATTATAAATAAAGCTCTTGAGATATGTGATAAAGTTTTGGTATTTATCGGTTCTAGCGATAAATCTGGAACAATTGAAAATCCTTTTTCGTATGAATTGAGAAAAAAAATGATAAAAAAAGTTTATGAAGAAGAAATCGTGGAAAATAAGCTGGTCATTTTTCCTCTTGCTGATTTAGGAGCTGGAAATGTTACAGAATGGGGAGATTATTTATTTTGTGAAGCAGAAAAAATCTTGGAAAAAGTTGACTGTATCGTATACGGTGAGGAATCTAAATGTAAAAGCTGGTTTAGCGAAAAGATAAAAAAATCTGTAAAGTTTATTATAATTTCTAGAGATGACATAAAAATAAATGCTTCAACTTTGAGAGAATATATGAGAGAAAATGATTTTGAGAGTTGGAAGGAATTTGTGAATGAAAAAAATTGGGATGAGTTTGGGAAAATGAGGGAAATTTTAAACAAGATATAAAATTATAATAATTTTTTTTGTAAATTTCATTTTGAAAAACAAAAATTATATTTTAGTTATTCGCTAAATTTTGTTGATTTTACCATTGATTAGACTTTTTTTTTATGATATAATTTTATATAATCAATTTAGGAGGAAAAAATGGGAAGACACGGTACAATAGCTGGGCGTAAGGAAGCACAGGATAAAAAAAGAGCTGCATCATTTACAAAACTTGTTAGACTTATAACAGTAGCAGCAAGAGGTGGAGAAAATCCTGAATTTAATGTAGCCCTAAAACATGCAATTGAAAAAGCAAAAGCAATTAATATGCCTAATGACAATATTAACAGAGCAATTAAGAAAGGAGCAGGAACTGATGGTTCAGCAGCCTTTGAAACATTGAGTTATGAAGGTTACGGACCTGCAGGAGTTGCTATTATTGTAGAAGCTCTTACTGATAACAAAAATAGAACAGCTTCATCTGTAAAAATGGCTTTTGATAGAAATGGTGGAAAACTTGGAGTTTCTGGATCAGTTTCATATATGTTTGGAAGAAAAGGTGAGATTATCATTGAAAAAACTGATGACATTGATGAAGAAGCGTTAATGGAAGTGGCACTTGAAGCTGGAATGGAAGATATGGAAACTTTGGAAGACAGTTTCTATATTACAACTGAAGCATCAAATTTTGATGAAGTAGCAGATGCCTTGAGAAATGCAGGGTATAAATTATTAGAAGCAGATATACAGTATTTGCCATCAATCGAAGTTGAAACTCTTGCTGAAAATGATTTACAAAAATTAAAAAAATTAATTGATACTCTAGAAAATGATGATGATGTTCAAAAAGTTCATCATAATTATGCTGGAGAATTATAAAAAACATACATTGCGGAATTAATTTTCCGCATTTATTTTTATAAAAGATAAAAAAATTATTACTATCACTTGAATCTGCTGAAGATTGAACTGTTAAAATATATAAACTTAGGAATTTTAGTAAAACAGTTATAGCTTTTGAGTTCAATTTTAAATCCTTACTACAAACTTTATTAGATATGTTCGATAACCTAAGTTTTTTTATCTATACAAGGGGTCAAGACCCCTTGCTTCAAGATATTTATTTTATTAAATTCTAAGTTTGTATAGTTATCGAACAGGTCTATTTAGAAAATAGAATCGAAGGCATATAATTAAAAATAGAGAATATATAAATTAGGAGAACAAGAAAAAAAGGAGCTATATTTTATGAAAAAAAATGGAGAAGAAACTATTACTCCAATAAAAAATATGAAAATAATTCAGCGAAATGACTTTCAAAATTTCACGCTTGATTCAGTCTTGCTTTCTGATTTTGTAAAAATTAATCGAAAGACTAAAAAAATTCTTGATATTGGAACTGGCTGTGGAATTATCGCTTTACTTTTAGCCCAACGTTCAAAGGCACAAATTACAGGTATCGAATTGCATCAAACAATGGCAGAAATTGCAAAACAAAATACCAAGAATAATAAATTTGAAAGCCAAGTTAAAATAATAAACGAAGATATAAAAAATTATAAAAATATTTTTAATTGCGATGAATTTGACACAATCGTCACAAATCCGCCATATTTTGAATTTACTGGTGAAATTTCTCAGATAAATAGTTTGGAACAGCTGGCAAATGCAAGACATAATATTAATTTGACAATTGAGGAAATCATAAAAATTTCTTCCTATTTATTAAAAAATATGGGCAGTTTTTCAATCGTATTCCGAAGCGAACGGCTAGTAGAAGTTTTAATGCTTTTACAAAGATATAATTTAGAGCCAAAAAGAATGAAAAATTGCTATACAAAGTGGAATGAAAATTCCAAAATTTGTTTATTGGAAGCAATAAAAGATGCAAAAAAGGGATTTTGTGTTGAGATGCCTATTTTTGTCTATGATAAAAATGGAGAAAAAAATAAATATATTGAAAATTTATATAAAAATTCAGATATAGAAATTAAAAACAAATAAAAAAATTATTATTTTCTTGCATTTTTTGTCAAATACTTGTATAATAAAAGCTAGTAAAAATAATTATAAATAATAGTAATAAAAAATATAATGATGTTTGGGATATTCCATTAAAAGTGAATATCCCTTTTATTTTAGAGAATTATACAACTTTTTTATTTTGCTAAAAGGGGCAAAAAAGGGGCAGAATAAAATTTTTAAATTTTGTTCAAAATATCTATCATTCTTTTATTTTCTTCTTCATATAAGTGAGCATAGGTATTTAATGTCATTTTGACGTCCTCGTGTCCAAGCCTTTTGGAAATGGCTAAAATATTTACACCTTTCTGAATTAAAAAACTTGCGTGAGAATGCCTTAAATCGTGCATTCTTATTTTTTTAACTTTAGATAGCTCTATATATTCAAGAAACCTTTTTCTAGCATATCCTCTTCCAAAATCAAACAATCTTTGGCTGTTTGCTGGCTTATAAATTCTATTTATTTGTTTTTTTAATAATTCAAGTGTTTTATCTGTAAGTGCAATTTTACGAATGCTACTCTCTGTTTTTGTCTTTGTTATAATATCTCCATTAAAACTTCTTGAAACTGTTTTATTAATATTTAATTTCTTATTTTCAAAATCCACATCTTTAATATTCAAAGCTATTGCTTCGCCAACTCTCATACCTGTCCAGAATAGCAGTGAAAAAAACACGACATCCTGTATATCCTCTATAACTGATATAAACTTTTGAAACTCTTCCAAACTCCAAATGGAAAACTCCCTAGTATTTTTTCTCGAACCAATCGTTTTTACTTTGGACATAGGATTAGATTCAAGATTGTAATATTTTACTGCAAAATTAAAAACACATTTCGCTTGGCTTTCGATAATTCTAAGGGTATTTTTAGAAAGGTTTTTTTTCAGAAGTTCATTTTGAAAGTTTCTGATATGGTTTGTATTTATCTCGTTCACCAAAATATTTCCAAAAATAGGCAGTATATAATTATTCATTGACTGTATTTTTCTAATAATTGTACTGTCTTTTACTTTTAGTCTGCAATCTTCCAAGTAAATTTCCCACATAGTTTTAAACGTTACATTTGAATTTGAGGCAAGTTTGTTTAAAAATTCTTGCTCCCATAACACTGCTTCTTTTTTGGTATTAAAACCGCTTTTTCTTTTTCTAATTGCTTTTCCTGTGGAATCAACAGTTCTTATTTCAACTTTCCATTTTTTATCGCCTTTTTCCTTATAAACCGACATATAAATCACTCCCTAAGTAATTTTGTAACGTTCGTTGAAATATTCAATCGCCACTTTTCCACGTTGCACACGTATTCCTTTTTGCTTTAATTCCTCGTTTAACTCCCTGATTACTTTATATGCTTGACTTAAACTTACTTCCAATATTTTCATAATATCCTTAGCATTATAAAAATATTTTTTTATTTTCATTTCCCCTCCATTTCCGTCATATCAAAGTAATTTGATATAACGTATTCTTTGCTTATTAAATATTCAACAACTTTTTCTAAACAACTGCTGCTAAAACTTTCATCTTCTATTTCTTCTCTATCAACAAAAACTTTTGCTACATATCTTATTTCATTTTCAATTTTGATTTTGTGTATCTCAGCATATTTTATCATTTATTATTTAATCCTTCGTTTTCAATTTTTGCAATGTATTATTCAACTTCTTTATTTCTTCTAAATGAATCGGATTGTTATTTTCTGTATAACAATCAATTTCAAAATGCATCCTTTTTTTATATTTTCAATTGCGTTACTAATGTTTTCAAAACATTCTACTTCATCTTCAAAATATGCTTTTCCATCGCAATCATAGTATACTGTTTCCTCCTGTTCTTCTAATTCGTTTTTATCCACTATATCTCCGTTTACAATATAAAATTCTTTATCTTCTTTAATTTTTTCTCCGTTCCAGTCACTTGTTGCCATTTCATTCCTCTGTTTCTTTCATTCCCCTTTTTTTATTAAAATATATCTTCCGAATTTATCTCATCATTATTTTCATTTTCGCTGTTATCATTTATTGTTTCATTTTCAGAAGCAACATCATTTTCGCTATCGGGATTATCCACATATTCAACTTCGACATTGCCGTTCGGCTCTATTTCTTTTATAACTGCTTGATCTACTTTTTGTGCAGTCTGCATTTCAATGCTTAGTATACCAAATTTACTTAACAATAGTTTTAATACAGTTTTCTTAGCCATGCTGTCGAAGTTAGTTTGCCAACTTGAAAATCTGCTTAAAAATGTCTTGCTGAACTTTTTAGCGTGTTCTCTTACTTCTTCCTTGCTCATTACATTGTATTTCTCAAATCCGTTTGTGGTTTGAAAATATGCAATATAATGAGTTACTTCATCGCTTATTTTACCATCGAGATTATATTTAAGTTCATCAGTAATCGGATCATAGCTTTCAAACTGTCCTTCGTAAAGTTCTGTAACATTTATTTTTTTGTATTGTCCTGTTCTAATTGCTAGTTGTATAAATCCTTTGTAGCCCAATTGGAATTGAGCTTCATTTTTCCCTTTGTTATTGTATGGTACAATATAGGCAAATCCTAAATTTGGGTCAATTGGTAAATCTAATGTTGCTGCTATTGCTCCAGCTTTTAAAATACTTTGCGGTTCAGCTTCTTGCAACTGCTTATTTCCATTTGTCGTATTTAATAATGACGTTAAAAATCCAGCCGCTTTATTTCCTAACAGTTCCTTGAATTTGTTTTTTGTTCTTTCATCATTTATCATTGATTTTAGTGTAGTTGTTCCAACTGTTCCTTTTGATTTTTTTGGATTTGTTAAAGTTCCTGCCATTTTATTTCATCTCCTTAAAATATTTTATGTTATTTTTATCTAAAAATTGTTTTAATTCTAACGCTTTTTCTTTAGAAAGCCCATTTACTTTTATGCAAATGTAAGTATCCTTTTTTTGAGTAATATCTGTTTCTTTTTGCTCTTTTTCTTGAAGAGCTTTAGCAATTGCTTCTTGCTTTTCAATTTCTCTTTTTCTTTCAAGTTCAGCGATTTCTCTTTGTTTTTCTTCTTCTGCTCTTATTCTTAAATTTTCTTCAGTTTGCTTAATTTCATTCATTTTATCATTTATTGCTTTAGAAATGACTGTATAGTCTTCTTGAATTAAATATTTCATGCTTTCAAATACAATTTTGAATTTAATTTCTTTATTTGCTTTTTCAATTTCCTGTTTTATGAAATTTTCTTTTCTGATTAATTCGTCGTATTGCTGTTGTATTTCGGCTTCAATATCATCCTCTTTAAATGTTTTGTTTTCCCATTTTTTGTTATCTATCAAGTAAACCAAATATTCGGGTCTATATTTAAATACAAATTCTTTTATTGATTTTATTTTTTCTCTTTTAGCATTATCTAATTCTTTTTCTTTGTCATGTAAATATTTTCTGACTGCATCAACTCTCTTGATTAAATTAATAAGTTTTTGATTGATTTCTTTTGTGTCAGCTGTTAAATAATCCATCAAATCCTTTTTAAATTTTTCAGCACTCGATTTTGTACTTGCCACTTCTTCCCTGTATTTTTTGATGTCTTTTACATCCGTAAACACAACATCATAAAGTTTTTCTATTTCTTCAACTTTTTGTTCAGCTTTTTCAAAATCAATCATATCTTTATCGATTCTAGCCGGAGTTATTTTTGCACTGTCAAAAACAAACTCCATTTTAGGCAGTTTGACCAATGCGGTTACATCTTTGTTTTGAGGAAATATTTCTCTCATTTCTGAAAAACTATAATCGTTTTCTATATCTTCAGTAAGTCCACTACCGTATTCAAACTCAAAAAATCTATCGCCAATTTTTTTTACAATTAACAAATCTTCATGCCATCTTCTTCTGTCTACTTCTTCCGAACTAATTTGTTCTCCGACCCAAGAAATTATATATCCCATTTCTTCTTCGTTAAAACTTCTATAATCATAACACTCATCATATAAAAAAAGTATTTCGTCCTCATTCAATTCTGAGATCTTAATCTCGTTATTTTGATATTTATTTTTTAATTCTTTTTTTCTTTCTTCCGTCATTTCTTTAACCTCCGTAAGTTTTTATCATTCTTGGTTCAGTGTTATTTTCAACACATGCCCAAAATTCAATTTCTTTATTTAAAAGTTCCTGTATCTCATCTTCCCAATCTGATCTATTGATTACAATTGTCTGCAACCTTTTATCTAAATCAAACGGTGTTGTATCTTTGTTTTTAAAACATTCAAATTTTATTTCAACAACTAATACGGCGTATTCATAGCCAGTCACCAAAAAGTAATGTAAAATTTGATACAAATAGCTTTCAGGAATGTTGTTTTGCCATTCCTCAACATATTTATTCCACTTATTGATTGTAGTTGTCTTTATTTCAAGTATTCCTTTTTTGCCTTTGTAAACAATTTCTCCGTCCAAATTAGCTCGTATGAAATCGTACTTCGGATGTATATACATTTTATCGACTTCCAAAATATTCTTGTCAGGATTGTCTATTTTATATGAATAAAATATATTTTTTTCCAAATCTTTACCTCTTTGAGCTGCTAGACTAGTGAATTTTTCATTTACTCTTCCAGTTTTATCATTCCAGACATCAATAATATTTTTATATTTATTTTTTCCCATTATTGCCCCTGCATCGCTCCCACCGATTCCTTTTTTTCTGATGTTAAGCCACTCTTCTTCGTTAGCATAACTTATTTCTTTATATTCCATGCTTCTCCTTTCCCACCTATTTACAAGACCTCATGAATTCCTTTACTACTCTAGGACACCACCACAGCAATATAGCCATCAAAAACGGAAACACCACATTGCCACCTGCTATCCAATGCCCTTTAACTCTGATCACTTCAATCTGCATTAGAGCAGTTGCTACAATTAGAACTATCCATTTCGTTGTATTTGTCATCCAATCACTCCTTTTTCTTTGTCTAAAATAATATATATTAATCCCAACGAAGTATGTAAATTCTGCACTTCAGGATTTTCAAAAGTTTTTCCTTGTTTCATTGTCAAGTCAATTCTTTTATGTAATGCCTCTGCCATTTCTCTAATTTGTTCTTCTGTTTTCATATTCCTCCTATTCTTTATCCTCAGCCAGCAATACCTGATTTGCCCAAATGCTTTTTGATAAGCCCTTTGTTACTCTTGACGTGCTTTGTGATGCTGACTAAAAATATTGTTTGTATTAACTTAATTGTGCCATCTATAACAGTTAAAAATTAAAAAAATAAATATTAGAAAAGAAGACTCATTATGACAGTTCTGCATATTCTAGTAGCTATGCCTTGTGCAAAAATATGCAGCAACATAGATGGCACGATTAAACTAATACTTTTTTCTTGACTTTTTAAAAAAAATAATGTAAAATCATATAATAAAGAGATTAAAAAACGTTTTCTTGTTCTCTTTGCTAGCAACTTGTTTAAATCGGTTTTGGCTAAACCGTTTCATATCTGTTGTTTAATAAGTTCTGGCTGTCGAAAGATAGTCAGTTTTTTTATTGAAAAAAGATTGAATTAATGTTATACTTATTTCAGTTCTCTACCCAGAGAAAAACTTATGATTTAACAACAGATATGAAAGGGGGTGTAACCCTCCTATGGGAAGAGACAAAAAAGGTCTGTATATCCTTAGAGCTTCTTTTACTGATAAGAGTGGCGTAAAACATTACGCCAAAGATTACGGTAAGAAGTGTTTTAAAATTTACGTAGGTAAATAATAAATTCTAAGGGTAGAGGACATATTTTACGAGTCGTCTAGCCAACGGCTCTTTTTTATTGATTCCCACCTACTATTTAATTTTTATTGTCCTAAAAGATAATTAATATCTTATCCAAACCCACAACAGTATTTGTTATAGGCTTGGTAAAACATTAATTTTTTTAGTTATACCTTTAATCTCTGTGTTATAATATTATTGCTAAATAAAACTATAACGAAAGGAGAAAGTTTATGAAAATTAAAGGTATGGATTTAACTAAGATTAAAGAAGTTTATCAAACAAAATCAATTTCTGATGTCAATTCAAAATTAAAAGAAAATTGGATATTACTTGAAATTTTTACAACTTCTTATGATCCTGAAATATTTTATAAACATCAATCGGTTGTTTTTGTATTAGGTAAAACTCTGTAACCGAGTATGTAAATTATCTTATCTTTATAAGCTAGTGTTTCTAATAAACACCAGCTTTCTTTTAATAATTTGTTTACTACTTTGTAATCTGTTTCTTCTCTTATTTCTTTTATTGAGAACATTATTTATCATTCCTTTCTTTGAATTTTAAGATTTATAACGATTGATAAAACATCAATTTATTTCCAGTCTGGATTTAAAATTAGTCGCTTTGGCTGTTTTTTGTTAAATAGCCTTTTGATTCTGTTCTTTAATTTTTTTGCTTCCATTTCCTCTCTTACTTTTTTGCTGTTTTCGTTTACCATTTTTAATCCGTCAAATTTCATCTTTCTACCTCTATTCTATAATTATTTTTCTTTGCTTTTTTTATCACTTCTTTTGTACTTATCTCAAAAACACTTTTCATCTCCAGAACTTTTAAAAGATACACTCTCAAAGGATAAAAATGTTTTCTTTGCATTACGAATTTATTATCTTTGTATAAAGTGTATTTTATTTTGTTGCCCTCCTTTTCAAAAATTTTATATCTGCATTGTTTTTTAAAAAACGTTCTATAAGTTTTTGAGTTCCATCTGCTGTTGTTTTACACCTTTTTGAGACAACTGACAATTCAAACTCGTTCAATCCTGTTCTCACGTCTCTTTTCGTGAGTTTCAAGTCACTTAGGGCTTTTGCAAGTTCACACATCTTTTCCATTGTTATCCCACCTTTTTAGTTTCAACGATAAACGTTTCCATTCTTTCGTTTTCTTCGTACCAGTCCACTCCGCCGTTACAGTCTTCATAATAGACTGTATCACAAACTTCTCTTTCGTCTTCGTAATAAAAGTTCTCAAAGTATTCCAGAACTTTCATAACTTCTTTAGTTGTGTAGCCATCCAATATCCAGCTCATAAGCCATTTGTTGAGCCATTCCTGTGTATATTCGATTTCATCATCATCGTTTACTTTTAGTTCTTTGCTGGCGATAATATCAAATACTATGCCTCTTACTTCTTTTTCTAGATCTGTCATTTTTTTATCTCCTTCTATATTTTTTGTTATTTCATTTGACAAAATGCAAATGAATGATTAAAAAAATAATATTTTTTCATTTACAAGATTATTATACTATATAATTTTACATTTGTCAAATAATTATTTGATTTTTTTCAAATCATTTTACAAATGTCAAAAAATAAGGTATAATTTTAATAATAATAACGGAGGTTAAGAATATGAATAAAATAGAAAGGGTTTCTAACGAAATCAGAAAAAGACGTGAAGAACTTGGGTATTTTCAGGAAGATGTTGTTGATAAATTGAAGAAAGAAGGTGTAGATATTTCAGTTTCAGCACTTTCTAGAATTGAAAGCATGGAAAGGCAAAAATTGGATACGAATTTATTAATTGCTTTGTCTAAAGTTTTGAAAAAAGATTTTATTGAAATGTTAGGACATAATCCAGAAAAACATTCAAGTAATATATCTGATGAAGTATTTAATAGTTTTATTCAAATCCCTCTTTTTGGTATGGCAAGTGCCGGGAATGGTTTGATTGAATATACAGATAATATCGATGAAATAGAATATATAAGTTTGCCTAAACTGAATGGGAATATTAAAAAAAGTGATTTTGCTACAAAAGTTCGTGGAGACAGTATGGAACCGTATTACCATGATGGCGATATTATTGTTGTTGATACTGGATTTTTTGACATACGATCAATGAACGGAAAAGAAGGTGTCGTGTATTATGGAGAGGAAAAATTTTTAAAAAAAATTTTCTTCGAGGAAGGAACAGGGAATTTGATATTAAAATCTTATAATCCAGCCTATGCAGATATAGTGATTCAAAATTATGAACTTGATAAAGTAATATGTAAAGGAATTATTAGTATGGTTGTAAGTATGAGAAATAGAAAAAGAGTTTAAGATAGGGGGTCAAAAATTGAACAAGAAAAAAATTGGTTTATTATGTTTTGGTGCGTTATTAATTTTTGCTTGTGATTCAGAAGCGGGTAACGCTAAGTCTTCGCAAAAGGCTTCTAGCAAACTGTTAGATATTTTTATTTCTCCTGAAAAAAAACAGGAAAATTCAGAATTCGAACAATTAGAAAAAGAAATAAATAATTTTGGATTTCCTGCTGTTTCTGAAAGTAATATTAAAAATTTTAATTTGCTTAATAATAAAATTAATAATTTTATAAAAAAATACTCAAAATCCAAAAAACGATTAGAAATATTAGCAAAGTATAAAGAAGATTTAAAAGATTATTCATTTGTAATACAGAAATATTATGAGTTGAAAAATTCTAAAAGAAGTCAAGAACTTGAAGGAATTATGTATGAATGGAATATATCAGAATCACACCCCCGAAATGAAAATATTGGTAAAATTTTTAAAAAATCGAAAAATGTCATTAATCAATTATATCAATCAAAAGCTCAACAATTCGAAAAAGAAAGATTAGCAATAGTTGAAAATATAAATAATCCAAAACTTCAAAATAAAATTGCTGAAAAAGAAATCAAAATTAATAAAAACGTTTCTCAAAATAACTTGTATTTCAAAAGTTGTAAAGAAGCTAGAACCAAGGGTTATGCTGGGATATTAAAAGGACAGCCAGGATATAGTCAAAAACTAGATAAAGATGGTGATGGAATAGCTTGTGAATAACTTGGTTTATATAAAGAAGTCAATTGGCTTCTTTTTTTAAAAAAGTATTTGACAAAATGCAAATTAAAAGTTATAATAAATCGAGGTGAAAAAAATGAACAAAAAAATAAAAAAAAATTCTGAGCACAAAAGATTTTTAAAATTGAAAATTGACAAAGATCTGACATGGAAAAACATTGAAAAAATAACAGGATATACTAGGCAAAATATAGATCATGCTTTTAAAAAAAATACTAAAAAAACTATTCGTAAAGTTTTTGAAAAACTTGACATGGTTTAATTTTTTTATGCAAAATCATTTGACAAAATGCAAATAAAGTAAATGAAAATCCAGGAATCGAGGTAGGAGGTGTGAGATGAACGAGAAAGAAAAAAGAATAACCGAACTTCATAGTTTAGTTTGTGACTTAAGAAATAAAGTTTTAGAAACTACCCCAACATTAGATTTACAAGAAATAACTTTTATAAAAGAAATGCTGGGGGTGGAATTAATGTTTTTATTTTCTAGTGAGCCATTGGAAAATAGTGTTTCCGACAGCTAATGCAATATTAGAATGTTTGGCTAGTAAATCAGAAAATTTCTCAAAATTACTTTTTTCAATTTTGGTATTGTTCTCAAGAAAAGTTTCCAAATATGTTGCGAATTTTTCTAATTCAGCTTTATCTTCTGTTTCTTGAGAAATAATATCTCTTAAATTTGTGATAGAGTTATCAAAATTCATAGTTGCATTTTGCTGAGTACCAACGATAGAGCTATTTACAGTACCAATATTAAAAGTATTTGAAATTGAAGATTTTTCAGCATTGGATTTATATTTTGCCATATAATAGCATAAAACGTTTTCATGAATTTTAGGTTGAGCGTCGATTATTAGATATTCTTTATTTAATAATTTTAAAATATCTCCATCTAAAATTTCGGTAGGTTGAACAGTTTGGATTGTATCAGGGTACTCTTTACTGCAAATGAATCCTTTTACAGTACCTATTTCTTGACCATTTCTGATTATCGTGAAATCGTTAGATCTTTTTTCGGCAAGTTTCAAACCTTGCTGAATACTTCTTAAAAATTTTGACATAATAACACCTCCTTTCTTGTGGATTTAATTTATTTGGCGATATTATTATAACTCGAAAGGGGGTAAAAGCGAAATAAGGGAGGTGAGATAAATGAACTGGAAAAAAATATTGCTACAAATAATT